>JAYTOS010000598.1:0-1658 GCA_043747705.1 Bacteroidota bacterium | reverse complement strand
ACACCAACAGCGGCAAAACAAATGAGGAACACCTGCAGCGGCAGACAAATTTAGTATGCTGTGGCTTTTCGCCGTTGGTCATAAGACCAGAGGGCGGCGTATGCTGGTGCGGTAGTTGGCTTGCGTATGAATGAGGAACACCTGCGTTGGCGGAAATGATCCTGACGGAACACTTCAGCCAGTGGGGAAAGAGAGTGTAAAGTAGATTGTGTAAACAGTATTTAGGATCGGCACCTATTTTCAAATATAATTAAATACTGATTGAGTATTAAGCCCCAGTTTGGCATTGGGTTTTCCCAGGCTTCTTCAATATTTTTAATAGATAAGTAAATTGATTTTGATGCTGCATTTTCATTTGGGAATTGAGTTTTTGTTTTAGTATATTTTCTTATTCCTCTGTTAAGATTTTCGATGGTGTTGGTTGTGTAAATTATTTTTCTGAGTTCGAGCGGGTATTCAAAATAATTGGAAAGATTATCCCAATTTTCCTCCCACGAAGTAATGGCATATTTGTATTTTCCTTTCCATTTAAGTGAAAATTTTTCGAGCTCTTCCAGTGCTGTTTGCTTATTAATAGCAGTGTAGACCATTTTTAAATCTTTGCTAAATTGACTACGGTCTTTCCACACAACAAACTTGCAACTATTTCTGATTTGATGAACGATGCACAGCTGAGTTACAGACTCGGGAAATACAGCTTTAATTGCCTGGGTAAAACCTTTAAGATTATCTGTACAGGCAATAAGGATATCTTCCACTCCACGGGCTTTCAGATCTGTAAGTACACTCATCCAAAAGGCGGCTGACTCTGTCTTTTCAATCCAAAATCCAAGTACCTCTTTACGCCCGTCTGGTTTAAGCCCAATCACAATGTAGACGCACTTATTGATCACTTTTTTATCCTCACGGATCTTGATAACAATACCATCCATCCAAACAGCAAAGTAGACAGGCTCCAGCGATCTTTGTTGCCATTCTCTGGCAGATTCCATGATACGTTCGGTGATGTTGGAAACCGTTGTTTCGCTTATCTCCAACCCATAAACATCTTCTACCTGTTTGCGTACGTCAGAGGTCGTCATGCCACGGCTATACATGCCTAAAATTGCTTCCTGAATCTTAGAGCTGATCGTTTCCCCTTTAGGCACAACCTGCGGTTCAAATTGGCCATTCCTGTCCCGGGGAATATTCAGAAGTACGTCTCCAACATTTTCGGTTATAATGGTTTTGGAAAAAGTTCCGTTACGGCTATTGCCACTATTGTACCCTTCGGTGGTGTGTTTGGAATACCCTAAATGTTCATCCATCTCACCCTGAAGCATTTCTTCAACACCTTGTTTAAAAATGGAATTAAAATAGTTCTGGAAGGAATCTTTGTCTTTAAATTGTTTGAAAAAGCCTTTCGGAAAAAGCTGTTCATCCTTGTTTTTTGATTGCATGTGTATGTATGGTTTTAAAGTTACGATTTTTTTAAGGGGTCTAACGCCTCGTTCCGCTACGCTCCACTTCGGCGTTAGACCCCTTAAACTGTATGTTTACACAATCTGCTTTATACTACCGTAGGGCCATAGTAACAAGGATGCATTTATAATTGTCGCATCATTTTTACCTCACCCCCAATGAGTTACGCTCGTTCCTTTGCAAGGAACTCCAAAGGA
>JAYTOS010000597.1:0-3781 GCA_043747705.1 Bacteroidota bacterium | reverse complement strand
AAAAGCCATTCCCGTTAATAAGCTGTTCGTTCATTTCGCCAAGACGCTGACTCTGTTTCGTATTAAGCCTGAACCTCCCTGCCAATAAACTTAAAACCACAAAAACCCACCGCATAATTTATAACGCAATGAAAGCTGCCCATAGGTATGCGGTACAAGGGAGTGACACAACGATGATGCCCATAGCTGCTTCTTTGTTAGGACAATAATTACTTTGATAACTTTGAAAGATTTGAATTGCACAAGCACAATAAAACCCGCTACAAGGGCGGGTTGTAAAAGATTTAACTGTAAATTCCGGGCATGTTGACCCACCCTTCCGGGATGTTGACCCACCTGCGCAGCAGGCAGTAATTGTAAGAGCTAAATGATGATTAAAAATACAAAGGGTTATTGATAGTCTTTTAGTTTTTTTCTTCTCAAAGATTCTCCTTTAAGTTCTATTCTATGGGCATTGGCTGTCAGTCTGTCAAGGATTGCATCAGCGAGTGTTGGCTCATTAATGTAGTCATACCATTTTGCTATTGGCAGCTGGGATGTTACGATAATACTTTTTTTACCGTACCGGTCTTCCAGTAATTGTAATAATGTAAGACGCACTTCCTGTCCGAGATTTTGTAAACCAAAGTCATCAAGTATAATGAGTGTTTGCCTTTCAAGATGGTTTAGTAGTTTAATATACGTTCCGTCTAATTTGGATAGGGTAATTTTTTCTATTAGCCGGTTCATTCCGAGGTAAGTTGTTTTATATCCCTGGAAGCAGGCCTGGTGACCAAGGGCACATGCCAGGTAACTTTTGCCACATCCGGTGGAACCGGTTATCAGTACGTTCTCGCCTTGTTGCAGGTAGCGACCTTCCACAAGAGTAGCCAACTGTTGTTTGGTTAAGTTGCGGGATGGGGAGCATTCGATTTGCCCGGCGGTAGCCGGGAGTCGGAGTTTGGCCAGTTTAAGATACCAGGCTGTCTTTTCGTTGGCTCTGTTGAGCTGTTCGGACTGCACCAGTTGTGCGACAAGGTCATGTCCTTCGAGTTGCTGATCCATGGGGAGTTCCAGTTGTGAGCGGTACGACTGGTACATGCCCTGTAATCGTAACTGCTGCATTTGTTGTAGTGTTTCTGTTGTGTTCATTGTGTTGTTTTTAAATTTAGAAGATGGTTATTGATAGTTTTCCTTACCCCGGATATTATCATGAGGTGGTATATTGTTTTCATCGTCAAATAAGGGGAGTTGTTTGTCGAGTCCTTTTTCCAGGATATTTTTGATCATGGTATAATTGACCCGGGATCCCTGCAGGGCTCTTTTACAAGCTGCCTCTAATCGCTGGGCAGTATATTTTTTCCCCAGCATCAGCATTCCAAAGCAGGCTTTATAATTCTGTTCGATGTAGATGCTATTTTCAAGCATCAATCCGGCAGCCTGTGCAGTGTATGTTCCGATACGTGCTGCCTGCGATAACAGCTCTTCTTTATTCCAACCTTTTATCTGCTGCATCCGCTGGTGATTGGGGGGCATGTGTTCAGCAAGAGTAGTATAGGCTTTGCTGTGAGGCTTTCGGATATGCAGGGCGATCCGGGTGTTGTCATAGTATACTTCTACCACCCGGTTGTCATAAAGAATCTTTACTTTCTTACCCACATACAAATAGGGCACGCTATAATACAGAAAGTCTTCCCGCAGTTGTATATGATAGTTGCGTTGAACCGTAAGCGTGGCTACTTTCTTTGGAGCAAATGGTTCGGCAGGCAGTGTCTTTAGCAGGGATTGTTCCTGCTGTTCATAAAAATACCACCGGCTATAAGCTGTATTCTTATAGGGCTTGTTATTGAGCAGCAGAAGTTGCTCCTGCATAGCGGTATTAAGTGCCTGGAGGCTGCCAAACTCCTGATGGCGAAGAGGAGCATAGATATGAGCATATACAATACTTACTGCCTTTTCTACCATTGCTTTATCCCTGGGGCTATATGGACGGGTAGCGGTAAAAGTTGTTCCGTAATGTTCACTGAGTTGATAGCACAAATCTGTAAAGATGGGTTCATAACGGTTGGGATGTTTTACTGCAGTTTTTAGATTATCACATAAAATAGTAGCCGGTACACCTTTATAAAAGCGAAGCATCGCATTGATGCAACCGGCAAAATCATGTGTTTGTTGTGTGGGTACTGCATAGCAGAATATAAGTCCGCTAAAAGGAAGTATAGCAACAAAGACCTGGCATTCAAACCGCTCGCCAGTTTGCATATCAACGTAATGTTGCTTCTTACCCGCGAAGTCAATCATGAGCATGTCTGCAGCTTTGTATTCCAGATGCATGGTTACATCCTTATGCTTCAGGTATTCGTTTAAATGATAGCAGTATTGACTGTAGCCATAACCGTCCGGATGATCCTGCAGGTATTCCTTCCAGAGTAACTGACGGGTAACACCAGTTCTGGAAAGTTCGGATTGAACAGATTCAAAATGCTGAAAAAGTTGTTGATGCTTTTGTGTATTCAACTCCAGCTGATCATTATTATAAGCTTTATCAGCCAGTTCTTTATTAGAGAGTTGATGAGTATCAGCATCAAGCAATGAGAGATATTTACGTACACTGTTGCGGCTGATACCAATGCGACGTGCAATCTCCCGGATACCTATCCCATCATTTTTAAGTTGAATAATTTGTTTTAATTGTTCCATTGTTACCGGCTTTTGTGACATTGCTCCTTTGTTTAGTGAGGAGCAAAAAACATCAAAAGCATCCAACAATTAATTACCTCCAGGTGGGTCAACATGCCGGAATGACATCCGTCAATAAAACCAGCAAAAAAGTAATCGCAAAAAAACAGGTGGGTCAACATCCCGGAATAATCAAACTAAAAATGTTTGAAATTAAAAAAAAGGGGTGGGTCAACATCACCGGAATGGTGGGTCAACATAAAACAGAATGGTGGGTCAACATGCTCCGGAATCTACATTTGTGAAAATACAGATGAGGTCTTCACTCATTTTCAAATATTTTTCTTCATTAAAGTATCGCTCGCATAATTGCAAAAAAAATGCCCCGGGAATTTCCGGGGCATTTTTTTTTACAATAATCGTTGTTTTACAATGCTGCTTTTCGGGTAGCAATTGCGGTAATGTAGGCGGTAATTTCATCAACCTGTTTCGCGGCAAGGGCTGCATCCAGTTCAAAATCAAGCAGCGAAACATTTCCGCCTTTTTGTTGCCGCTCTACCAGGTTGTCTTTACGGTCGTTAAGGCGGCGGAGTTTAGATTCTAATCCCGTTTTTGCATCACCGGCCGGCATTGCTGTAATCGCAGCTTCGGTACCAGTGATTTCAGCCTGTACCCCTAAAAGGCTAGACGATGTAAAGGCTGCTGTTTTTTCCTGTACTGTAAGGTTGCGTCCTAAAACGATTTGATTAAATTCCAAATCGTTTTTGCGTTCTGTAGCCAGTTCGGTAGCCTGGTCACACTCGGCTTTTGTTAAGAGTTTACTTGTACTGTACGACATAATGGTGAGATTTAAATTGTGAAAAATGAATCTACAAAATAATGTCACGGTGATTTATACTATAACATTTCCTTTATTCCCATCCTTGCGAACGATCAACAGTTTTTATGCCTTTTCCCAAAGGCTTGCTTCGTACCGTAACAAGCTAATTGCTATCGCAATTTTTTTTTGTGACAGCCAGTTATTTGTCTTTATTTTTTGTTCTGCCTGGTATCCTTGTTCTTTTATCCAGCGCTTTTTTTTAACAGTTTGGTTTTGAGGATCTGCAGATAGAACAGCTAAAAG
>JAYTOS010000596.1:0-2087 GCA_043747705.1 Bacteroidota bacterium | reverse complement strand
AAACCGACAGTGGAACAATAGCAGCTAAGAAATCGTATAATATAGAAAGGTCGCAAATTTGCGGCCTTTTTTAATATCGGATACCAACAAGAAATTTTTTCCATTGCTTGTCGGGCCACCTTAGTTGTTCGGAAGATATTCATTCAAAGGTGCAAAGCAACATGCACAAGGCAATAAAAACAGCTTTGCGACTTTGCTCCTTATGCGTCTTGGCGTGAAAAAAATGTGTATCATTTCTTTCGAACAACTATGGTCATGCGACCAACAATGACGTGAGTGTGTAATACCTCAACATTCAAAATTCCTTATTCAATATTATACCTAATCCTATATTCTATATTCTACATTCACTTCACTTCCTGCATATCTACCAACCGCCTGTAAATGCCATTATGTGCCAGCAGCTGATCATGATTACCGCGTTCAACGATCTCGCCTTTTTGTAATACAATAATTTCATCTGCATGACGTATAGTAGACAACCGGTGTGCAATGACAAGTGATGTTCGGTTCTGCATCATATTATTAATCGCATCCTGAACCAGGCGTTCACTTTCGGTATCTAATGAAGAAGTAGCTTCATCCAAAATTAAAATGGGGGGGTTCTTTAGCACTGCTCTGGCAATGGTTAACCTTTGTCTTTCACCACCACTCAATTTACTGCCTCTGTCGCCGATATTGGAATCGAAACCTTCTTCTTTTTGCTGGATAAAATGTAAGGCGTTGGCCACCGTTGCGGCATCTGCGATTTGTTGCGTGGTTACATTATCAACCCCCAATGCAATATTACTGGCAATGGTATCATTGAATAAGATAGGCTCCTGTGTTACAATACCCATCAGGCTCCTGACGGAATGCAAGGTGTAGTTTTTAATATTCACGCCATCAATCAATAACTCGCCACCCGATACATCATGGAACCTGGGAACAAGGTCGGCCAGCGAGCTTTTACCGGCACCTGATGAACCTACCAGGGCAATGGTCTTTCCTTTTTCAATGGTTAGGTTGATATTTTTCAGGATGATTTTGTCATCATAAGCAAAAGAAACATTTTTAAATTCTATGCTGTGATTGAATGCAGTTAACATTTTTGCATCCGGATGATCGGTAACGGTTACCGGTGCCTGTAATATTTCTTCTATCCGTTGAATGGCGGCACTGCCACGTTGTGCGTTATAGAATGCGGTTGATAATGATTTGGCAGGGTTAATAATCTGTGTGAAGATGAGGATGTATGTGATGAAGCTGTCAGCGTTTAATCCGGCTTGGTGATTTAATACGAGTTTACCTCCAAACCAAAGGATACAGGATAAAACAAGTACACCGAGGAACTCCGACATAGGCGAAGCCAGGTCTCTCCGGAAATTCATCCTGTTACGGATATGGTTCAGCGTATCATTAGTGTGAAAGAATTTGCTGCGTAATATTTTTTCCGCATTAAACGCTTTTATCACCCTTAATCCCCCCAGCGTTTCATCCAGTATAGACATAAGCGTACCAAGCTGTTCTTGTGATGCGGTGGATTGTTTTTTTAAGGAACGGCTTACCCTTCCAATAATAAATCCGGTTAAGGGTAACAGTACTAATAAAAATAAGGATAAAGCAGGGCTGATATAAACTAAGGTAAACAGGTAGATAATAATATTTAAAGGATCGCGGATCAATCCTTCCAATGTACTCATGACACTCCATTCCACTTCATTTGCATCATTGCTCATTCGACTGATGATATCGCCTTTTCTCTGCTCGGTAAAAAAACCAATCGGCAGTTCCAATATTTTTGAGTAGAGGTCGGAACGGAGTTTTGTCATTACATAATTCCGCATTGGTGCCAATACCCTGAATGACAAATAAGTAAACAGGTTCTTAAAAAAAACAGATATAACAATGATCACACAGATAGCCCCTAATGCATATACTTCACTATGTTGGTTGATGATATTGCTAATGAGGTATTTTACGTACTCTAGAATACTGGTTGCAGAAAAGCTCCATTCGGGTCGGGTACTGATCAGTTTTTCCTTTTTGAACAGCATTTGCAGGAAAGGGGCCAACATGGCCAGTGAAACCAACGAGAAAATGATGGA
>JAYTOS010000595.1:0-2787 GCA_043747705.1 Bacteroidota bacterium | reverse complement strand
AGTTTGATATTTACACCCCTGCGGCCAATAGCCAGGGAAACCTGGTCGGCTTTGAGGTACACTTCGGCATGTTTCTTTTCATTATCCAGTTCCATATAGCTGATCTTGGCCGGTGTTAATGAACGCTGAATCAATAGTTGGATATTGGTGGTATAATTGATCACATCAATGTTCTCATTTTTCAATTCACGCACGATGCCATGAATACGGCTTCCTTTCATACCAACGCAGGCACCTACGGGATCAATCCTGTCGTCGTAAGATTCTACGGCCACTTTTGCCCTTTCTCCCGGATCACGAACAATTTTTTTGATAGCGATCAATCCGTCAAATATCTCAGGCACTTCTATTTCGAGTAATTTAGACAGGAATAAAGGGCTGGTTCTTGAGAGGATGATCACAGGTGAATTATTCTTCAGGTCAACGCGGGCCACAACGGCACGGATGTTTTCACCTTTTTTGAAATAATCCTGTGGTATCTGTTCTGATTTGGGAAGGATCAGTTCATTACCTTCTTCATCAAGTAACAACACTTCTTTTTTCCAAACCTGGTAAACTTCCGCGCTGATGATATCACCTACACGGTCGCCATATTTTTTAATCAATACATTTTTCTTGAGGTCGCTGATACGGCTGGCCAGGGTTTGTTTGGCTGCCAGGATAGCGCGGCGGCCGAAATCGAGGATATTTACTTCTTCGTATAATTCTTCACCCACTTCAAAATCCGGTTCAATTTTCGCAGCATCAGTATAACCTACTTCAGCCAAAGGATCCATTACTTCACCATCGTCTACAATCATCCGTCGACGGATAATTTCAAGGTCACCTTTCTCTGCGTTAACGATCACATCAAAATTTTCATCGCTGCCGAATTTTTTACGAAGTAATGTTTTGAATACATCCTCCACCACTTTCATCATCGTGGGACGATCAATGTTTTCCGCATCTTTGAATTCCTGAAATGCGTCAATTAGGTTGATACTAGCCATATCTTAATGTTTAAGTTCCCAGCTTCCAGCCACCGGCTGTAGGCAATTAAAATTTAGTTTGAACGGTTGTTGATTTTATTTTGTTAAATGGAATAACGACCTGTTGTGTAACCGTTTTTTTTCCTTTTCCTTCCGTGTATTCAATAAGGATATCTGCTTCGGTTACGGTAAGCAGTTTGCCTTCTTTTTTGGTATCATCCGTGAACACCACTTCCACATTCCTGCCAATATTTTTTAGATACTGGCGATGTAATTTCAGCGGTTCATCTATCCCCGGTGAAGAGAGTTCCAAAGAATATTCTCCTTCCGGATACATACCCGTTTCCTCAATCAGTTTATACAGTTTCCGGTTAAACCGCACACATTTTTCTATGGCCAGTCCCTGGTCGCCATCAATAAATACTTTTAGATTATTGGTGGCTTTGATGTGGATGGACACGCAAAAATATTCCGGCTCGTCGGCCAGTAACTCATTTACCAGCTTTTCTATCTTCTCTAATACTGCTTCGTTTGCCATATGTAAATAAGAGAAGGGAGCGGTAGCCGCTCCCTTCTGTTGATTCATTTCTATTGCAAATGTAGGTAAACTGTGGGTAAACTTCCAAATTTCTCTGCTTTTCCCTTCCCGCGGCCGTTCATGAATATTGAATAAAGAAGTGGTTTTCAGTTCATAATTCGATATTCCTTGTTTAATATTCATTATTCTCTTCCCTACCTTTGCAACCCTATGTTTAAGATTATCGTATACGGATTCCTGCTCTACCTGCTGTACAAATTTATATTTGAGCTGGTGATACCCGTAAGTAAAGCCACATCGCAGGTAAAAGATAAGCTCCGTGAAATGCAGGAACAGCAGCGCCAGCAACAACAGGCCGGACCCGCGCCGGTGCAGCAAACACAGCCGCCCAAGGATAGGGATGCTGATTATATTGAGTTTGAAGAAGTGAAGCCGTGAGTGGGGAGTAGGGAGTGGGGGGCTTGAGGATAATTTGGTATTTCGGGATTAGGGTGGATTACGCGGTATTCCAATTCATATTATTTTATAAAGTAAGGTCGAGCACTGTTTTGGGGGCTACGAGGTGAATGGTTTGAAGGCCTGCTTTTTGGGCACCGGCAATGTTTATAGCTGTATCATCAATAAATAAGGTTTCCGCGGCCAGCAGTTTTTCTTGTTCTAGTATTTTTTGGAAGGATGCTATGTACGGTTTACGCAGGCCCAGTTCGTGTGAATAATAGGCCTTGAGAAAGTATTTACTGAAATCAGTGCAGCCATTTTCCCTGCTGAGGATTTCCATAAAAGCGTCATAGTGTATGCTGTTGGTATTGGAGAACAGGTACACTTTGTATTTCTGACGGATGGTATAGAGCCATTGTAGTCTTTCTTGCGGAAAGTCCAGTAGCAGGGTATTCCAGGCGGTTTTTATCTGTTCATTGGTAAGCTGGCTTTGCGATTCCTGCCTGAAAGCATCATAAAATTCATTTGCACTGATCATACCTGTTTCTAATTGTTCAAACAGTTCATTTGAATGGTGCTGGTTGTACATGTTAGGAAATTCGGTTATGCCCAGATCAATAAATGCCTGTTCGGTTAATTTGAAATCGAGGTTCATAAAAATCCCGCCGAGGTCGAAAATGATGTTTTTGATGGGTTGCATGGGGCAAAAATATAATAGAAATTAAAGTTCTCTTGGAGAATATGCTGATTTAGCTATTTTTGCGCCTCTTATGTATTTCGGGAAGCCGGAATCAGGGCCTATAGCTCAGTTGGTTAGAGCATCCCGACCAATGTCGGGAGGGT
>JAYTOS010000594.1:0-3628 GCA_043747705.1 Bacteroidota bacterium | reverse complement strand
CAGAATTCATGATGCTTCGGGACAATTATTGATGGGACAAGGAAAATATCAAGAAGCGTTAAGAGAATATTTTCAGGCAAATAAAATTGCTAAAGATTTAACTAATGAGATTTTATCCATGTATATCAATTCCAACATCGCCCAATGTTATCAAAAATTGGGCGATTTGGAGAAAAGCATTCTTTTCGCAGAAAGAAGTTATAAACAAATTCTTATAACGCAAAGTGAGCAGTGGCTGAAAATTAAGACCTGTTTGTTGCTTTCAGAAGTATATGAAGAAACGGGTCAGTTCAAGCAGGCTTTCGAATACTTAAAAAAGTATCGAAGCTTTATAAAAGAGAAGGAAGAGCTAGACATCGCCAATCTTGCGACCAATCTGGCAATAGAAAACTTTACTCAGAAAAATGAACAAGAGAAAGCCTCATTTGAAAAAGAGAAACTAATTCAGCGTTGGTGGCTATTCAGCATTGCGGCGGCTTTGTTTTCAGCAAAGGTTTTAATGTATATTCTTTATCGAAATAACCGCCAAAAACAAAAAGCAAATACTGTTTTAGAAAACACCCTTTTAAAACTCAAATCCACCCAATCCCAACTCATCCAATCCGAAAAGATGGCCAGCCTTGGCGAACTCACCGCAGGCATTGCACATGAAATTCAAAACCCGTTAAACTTTGTAAATAATTTTAGTGAGGTGAATAGAGAGTTGATTGAAGAATTGAAAAGTGAATGGTCAATAGTGAATGGTGAAAAGACTACAGTGATAGAACTCATTAACAATATTGCAGACAACGAAGAAAAGATAAACCATCACGGTAAGCGTGCCGATGCCATTGTAAAAAGTATGCTGCAACACAGCTGTGCCAGCGGAGGGCAAAAAGAACCTACAGATATTAATGCACTGGCAGATGAATATTTGCGCCTCGCTTATCATGGATTAAGAGCGAAAGACAAATCCTTTAATGCAACGATGAAAACTGATTTTGATGCGTCGATTGGAATGGTGAATATCATACCACAGGATATGGGAAGGGTAATTTTAAATCTGATCACCAATGCATTTTACGTGGTGAACGAAAAGAAGAAACAACAACCGGAAGGTTACGAACCAACAGTTTCAGTAAGTACTAAAAAGAATGGGAACAAGGTATTTGTTTCAGTGAAAGATAATGGGAATGGTATCCCCCAACAAGTGTTGGACAAAATATTCCAGCCATTCTTTACCACCAAACCTACAGGTGAGGGTACTGGATTGGGGTTGTCGATGAGTTATGATATAGTTACCAAAGGTCATGGTGGCGAATTATTGGTGACCACGGAACAAGGCGAATATGCCGAATTCAGTATTGTTTTACCCATTTAATATAGTTAAATTCACGAAAAAGATTATATGAAAATACTGGTAGTGGATGATGAAGAGGATATGCAAACACTTTTTCAGCAACGTTTCCGCAAAGAGATACGTGACGGATTGGTGGATTTCGCCTTTGCTATTTCAGGCGAACAGGCATTGGAATATATGAAAGGAAACGACCATGAAGCTGTACTGATATTATCCGACATTAATATGCCCGGCATGAGCGGATTGGAATTGCTGGAAAGGATCAAACAAAATTACGTTACACCGCCACCCATTGTGATGATGATCACCGCGTATGGGGATGCAGATAATTATGAACAGGCCATGAAGTTGGGTGCAGATGACTTTTTAACCAAACCTGTTGATTTCAAATTGTTAAAAGAAAAATTAAAACTCTGAGCATGATTAAAATTTTAGTAGCAGATGATGAGGTAGACCTGGAAACATTAATCAAACAAAAATTCCGGAAGCAGATACGTGATCAGAAATATGAATTTGTATTTGCCATGAATGGCAATGATGCCATGGTAAAACTAAAGGCGAACCCTGATATTTCTATGGTATTAAGCGATATCAATATGCCTGAAATGGATGGCCTCACCTTACTGAATCATCTGAATGAATCTAATCCATTACTGAAAACCATTATAGTATCTGCTTATGGGGATATGGATAATATCCGCACTGCGATGAACCGCGGTGCTTTTGATTTTGTTTGCAAGCCGGTAAATTTTGAAGATCTTGAATTGACCATCGAAAAAACCATCAGACATGTAGTACAGTTAAATGAAACACTCTTGGCCATCAAAGAAAATAATATACTCCGGATGTATGTGGATGAGAACGTGCTCAAATTCATGGGCAGCCGCGAGTTTGAAGATTCCATCATGGTGAATGAAACCATGGAAGCTACCGCCGTATTCATTGATATTTGTGGGTTTACCGCCATTACGGAAGTTGAACCCGCCGATACCGTTGTTCGGTTACTGAATAAATATTTTGATGTGATGGTAAAAGAGATCATCGCGCAGAATGGCCATGTAGATAAATTTATAGGCGATGCGATAATGGCCGTTTTCCGCGGAGATTTTCATTTAGACAGGGCTATTGATGCCTGTTTATCGGTACGCAGTCATATTGCAAAACTGCCCAAAGAAGATAACGATGTTAGTTTCATGCCAGAGGTAGCTATCGGTATCAATAGCGGTGAATTGATCTCCGGAAATATTGGTTCAGCTAATCTCCGGCGACTGGATTATACCGTTATTGGAGATGTGGTAAATACTGCTGCACGCTTACAATCTGCCGCTAAAGCCGGACAGATTGTTATTTCGCAAGCTAACTATGAGCAAGTAAAAGAATCGTTCAATTGTAAACAAATAGGAGAGGTAAGTTTAAAGAATAAAGCCAAGTCGGTAATGATTTATGAAGTTGTCGATTAAGTATAGATTTACCCCCAGTTCACCAATTATGCCTTCATAACCTCTTTTAAAAAAATGAATTCTGTTAATTTTTCTTTGCTTACTGAAATAGTAAGTAAAGAAAATGTAGCCTCTCTCCACTCGTGGTGACGTTCCAGATACTTTTGTGCTGCCTCTATACATGATTGCATCCGTCTGCGTGTTAGGCATTGTATGGATGCCTCCCATTTGCCATAAGCTTTTATGGCTACCACAATAAAATGTAATTGATCAAAGCAGGATGCGATTATATCTAATTCACCATGGCAACATTGCCAGTTTTGATTAATGAGGATAAACCCTTTTTCCATTAACCACTCCTTCGTTAATACTTCCTTTTTTTTGCCTATTATTTGATTCCAGAACATACAATGTTTTTTTAATAGTCACAAGTTATGTGCCATGTTTACAGGGCAGGTGTATAACTGGCATCTGATATGGCTGCATAAAAATGGTTGGTAAAACAAACTGTAGAAAAATTACCCCGATTCACCAACCTGCTTTACATTACTTTAATCCCCTGCAGTTTAACCATACCCTATACCGGTGATACTTGTGCGGTATGTTTTTTTGCTTACTGAATAAATAGGCCCAGTGTGTATGAAACAGTTGCTTCGAAATTTAACATTACAGGAATTGCTTGAAAAGTTAGCAAATCTCACTGCACGCTTATGTGCAGGACGTGGTATGGATAAGGCGCATGAATTTTGCAGAATGGATATCGAAGAGATACAAAAAGAAATTGAATCAAGAAAGGAGATCATTGTAAACAATCAATCCACAAAAAATAAAAAATAAATTCATAAAGAAA
>JAYTOS010000593.1:0-1465 GCA_043747705.1 Bacteroidota bacterium | reverse complement strand
CGTCCTGTTAGCCGTACCGCTTACACTGCAGACAATTTTATTGTCAATGATCAAGTGCTTAAGTTTATCAAAATCTTCCACCGCCAATAATGTATCCATTGCCAGTAATAAAGCATCAGCCTCTTTACCTCCTTCCTCGCCTTTGTCTCTTAGCGCATCGGCTTTGGCTTCCAGTAAATGATCTACGCGATATCTTTTATTACTATCCCTGTTATCAATCATAGGGTCACTGAAATTATCTACGTGGCCGCTTGCTTTCCACGTGGTGGGATGCATGAAGATGGCAGCATCAATACCCACAATGTTTTCATGCATCTGCGTCATGCTTTTCCACCAATAATCACGGATATTTTTCTTTAATTCACTGCCATAAGGGCCATAATCGTATACGGCACTCAGGCCGTCATAGATTTCACTACTGGGGAACACAAAGCCATATTCTTTGGCATGCGAAATAATTGCCTGAAACCGATTATCCTGTTGTATGCTCATAACAGCCGCAAAATATGCTTTTACAGTTGCTCTGCGAAACGCTTACACCTCACTTTTATTGAATTCATCAGGTAATTTGTTTCATTCATCCCAAAAATTACCATCCTACCAATAAAAAAATTAGTTTTAGCCTATACTCAAACTAAAACAATATGCTTAGAAAATTAGCCCCTTTGGTATCATTTCTGCTATTTATTCCAATGTTGACAGAGGCACAACAGACCAGCGAATATCCGAACGATTACCTCTCCCCTGCTTTTCATGCCGGCAGAAGGGCGGCTGTACGGGAAATCATGCCTAAGAACACTGTCGGTATCTTTTTCGCATCGCAAGTGCGAAACCGTAATAATGATGTGGATTTTCAGTTTGCACAAAATAAGAATTTCTACTACCTGACCGGTCTGGAAGAACCTAATTCGATGTTACTCATATTTAAAGAACCCGTAACTGTATTGGGTAAAACAGGTACTGAATTCCTGTTTGTTCAACCACGTAACCCAAGCCGTGAAATGTGGACAGGTAAAATATTAGGGGTTGAAGGCGTGCAGGAACGTTATAAACTCGATAATGTATTTACCCATGACCAGTTTAGCTATACTACTATTGACCTTGGCAAAGTAGACTCGGTTTTGACTACTTTATACAGTGAGAATATTATCTCAAAATATTATGGCCGTGGTGGCAGTGACCCATTATCAAAAATGGCCCAGCTGATCGACAGTGCCATTACGGGTAATAAGAAACCCAATGCTCCACGTACCATTGCAAACATCCTGCGCACAGTTAGGGCTATCAAACAGCCGGAAGAAATAACACTCATTGCCAAAGCAGCATCAATCAGTACCGAAGGGCATAATGCGGTAATGAAAGGGGTTAAACCCGGTATGACTGAATTCCAGGCACAAGCCATTATGGAATATTATTTTAAAAAGAACGGCTCTGAATATCCCGGTTATCCAAGTATTAACGGCTC
>JAYTOS010000592.1:0-1674 GCA_043747705.1 Bacteroidota bacterium | reverse complement strand
AATAGTAGCAAAATTATCATCCAATAAAATCATGTGAGCCGCTTCTTTGGAAACATCTGTTCCCGTAATACCCATGGCCACACCAATGTCTGCATTTTTCAAGGCCGGGGCATCATTTACCCCATCACCTGTCATGGCAACGAATTGCCCTTTTTCCTGCAGGGCTTTTACAATATGTAATTTTTGTTCCGGCGATACTCTTGCATACACCCTTATTTTTTCTACCCGGTTCAAAAAATCTTCCCAATTCAGTTGTGTTAATTCTTTACCGGTAATAACTGCATATTTATTGTTCCCATCTTTTTTGGTTAAAATACCAATTTTTGATGCGATGCTCCGGCCTGTTTCGGGATGGTCGCCGGTAATCATTACCGGTTGTATGCCTGCCGAATAACAATCGGCTATGGCCTGTGCAGCTTCCGGCCGCGGCGGGTCCATAATGCTGGTAAGCCCGGTGATGGTTAAATTATTTTCTAAATCATTGATGGGTGTTTGTGCTGATAAATCATCTACCCAGCGGTAAGCATGTGCCAGTACCCGGTAGCCTTCGGCAGCCATTGCTTCTGTTTGCTGATGCAAATCTTTAGCGTAAGATTCTTCAAGTGCAGCAGAGCGTTCCAATAAAGATTCCAATGCACCTTTTACCAATAATACATGCCGGTTTTCGTAACGATGCAGCGTACTCATACATTTACGAACCGAATCAAATGGTATTTCTGCAACACGGGGATATTTCTGCTGCAAATCGCTTTTAAGAAATTCTTTAGCAGCAGCATATTCATACAATGCCAGTTCAGTAGAATCGCCAACTGCTTTTCCTTCTTCATTTATATGCACATCATTGCTCAGGGCCATGTTCAATAATAAAAGCTGATTGCTTTCATCGCCTGTATTATTATTTACCGGTACCGATTTTTCAACCTGCATTTTATTTTGCGTTAACGTACCTGTTTTATCTGTACAGATATAGGTAACAGAACCCAATGTTTCTACAGCCGGAAGTTTGCGGATAAGCGCCTGGCGACTTACCATTCTTTTTGCTCCAAATGCTAATGATATAGTGATGACAGCAGGTAATGCTTCTGGTATTGCTGCTACTGCTAAAGAAATAGTGGTAAGCAATAAGCGCAGTGGGTCTTCGCCACGCAGGTAACCGGTTACAAAAATCACTATGCAAATTCCTATCACTACCAGCGATAATTTTTTTCCAAATGCCGTCATTCTTTTTTGCAGTGGGGTAGTGATATCATCACCGGCCAGCATCCGGGCAATTTTGCCCATCTCTGTTTCCATACCAGTTTGTACAACTACGCCATGTCCACGACCATTGGTAATAAAAGTTCCTTTAAATGTCATATTCTTCCTGTCCCCGAGTGGCATATCTTCTCCTTCTAATTCACTGGTATGCTTTTCTACATCATGTGATTCGCCGGTTAATGCAGCTTCCTGTATTTTCAGGCTATGCACTTCCAGCAAACGAATATCAGCAGGCACAATTTGCCCGGCTTCTAATAATACTTTATCTCCCGGTACTAATTCATGTGCAGGAATTACTTTGATATTTCCATCCCGCATTACAGTGGCATTAGGCGCTGCCATATTACGCAATGCCTCTACCGCTTTTTCGGCCCGGTATTCCTGTACAAAACCGATGATGGCATTGATGATTACAAT
>JAYTOS010000591.1:0-1203 GCA_043747705.1 Bacteroidota bacterium | reverse complement strand
GTGAATGTTGGCATAAACAGCGCTACCAATTTAAAATTTATTGCACCGGGCAAAAGGTTTAAAAATGCAAATGCAGAACCTTATTGTCTGGAAAATAACCGCTGGCGCATTAAACCAAAAAGTAAAGAGTCTGATTCGGCCATTCATCAGCGGTTGAAAGAAAATATTTATTTCTTTGTATTGTTTTATAAAAGTGCGCTGGCTAAAGCCGATAAAACGGTTTCGTTTTGGGGATTGCCCGGTTGTTTTAAATGGTATGGTGGTGCCATTTATTTAAAAAAGAAAGAAGAGCTGAAAGAGAACTGGATTGATTGTTTTTACAATAAGGATCAGGCTATGCAGGCATATAAGCTTGCCGATAAATTATTGAGCCAAAAATACAACTGGCCAAAGGGCGAACAGAACTGGTTGAAATTAAACCTGGCTGTGGTGGAGTTGATGTATAAAAAAATTGATGCGATACAGTAAGTTTTGTATAATACATTCAACGTATAACCGTCACTCTTAAGAAAGTAGCCGGGATAGAAGTAGTATTATTTGTGCCACTTTTGTTCTGGCTGTTAAACAAAACTTCCAGTTCATGTTGCAGATCCAAAGCCTTACCATTCTTTTCAGCTGCTTCAAAAGCATTCATTGTTGGGCCGTAATAATTTTTAAACGTATCCACGAGTTCTGCAGGTGTAGCTGAAGTCTTGAACGTAAACTCATCCTTAACGAAAGATATATTTTCTTTACTGATTCCTGCGTTACCAAAACGTTCTATCACATGTTCCTCTATGCCCCATAACATAGGACTCACGAAACCTTCCGGTGGTGGAGGCGTGTAGGCTGAGCTGATCTTTAGTATTTGAGCTACAAGTGTAGGATCTCCCGGTATCCAGTTCCCCATAATTATTCTTCCACCCGGACGGGTAACACGAACCATTTCCCTGGCTACATCAAATGGCTTTGGGGCGAACATGGCACCAAAAATACTTACAACCAGGTCAAAAGACTGGTCCTTCAGTTCATGCAGATCTGTTGCATCACCTTCCTGGAAGCTACAGTTTGTAAGTCCTTCGTTCTTTGCCCGGATATTTCCTGCTTCAACAAGATTTCCTGCTATATCAACACCTAAAACATTTGCCCCGAGCTTTGCTTCAGGTATTGCCGTAGTGCCATCGCCGCAACCAAGGTCAAGCACGTTAAGACCTTTGCTGATCG
>JAYTOS010000590.1:0-1052 GCA_043747705.1 Bacteroidota bacterium | reverse complement strand
CTGATTTCACTCTGTCACATTCCCCTAAATCATGCATCAAAAAATCAGTCTTCAGAAACAGGGTCTCACTTTCCAAGGTATTGCTTATAAAATTCGTTAGCTTGTTCCGGACTGGGTTGCTGCAGCGGGCATACAATTCTATATCCAATAGAAGGAGCATCAGTAAGCCACCATTTACTTTTTGGTATCTGTGGATCCCGTTTGTTCCACAACGGATCAGATTTAAAGCGGCTGGCACTTCTTAATTGACCTGCCTCATCCATATAACCACCGCCACGCAAGGCTTTGGGATACCTTGACTTGTTGGGGGCTACAGAGGGGTTGGCTGCTTTATCAGCTAAACTATCCATACGCCTTTCTTCATAATGATCCATCGTCCATTCGCACACATTGCCCAGCATATCATACAATCCCCAGGAATTGGGTAATTTTAATCCAACTTTCTGGAATTTATTATTGCTGTTATTTTTATACCAGGCATAGTTGTCCAATAGTTTTTCGTCGTTACCAAAATAATAACGGGTGGTAGTGCCTGCACGACAGGCGTATTCCCATTCAGCTTCTGTTGGCAGGCGATAAAAAACACCGGTTTTATTATACAACCACCGGCAATACATTATGGCTGCATATTGCGATAAACTATTTACCGGGTAACCACCTTCTTTGCCCATGCCCAAACTAAAATCTATGTATTGCGGACTTGGCCTGGTAATGGCATCTGCCCTGGTGCTTTCACCGGTGGTTTCATCATTATAAAATACATCAAATTCATCCCTGGTAACTTCATAAGCCCCCATCCAGAAATTAGCAATAAATACCTTGCGTTGCGGCCCCTCATCTGCCTTCCTGTTTTTCTCCGTTGCGTTGCTGCCCATTAAAAAACTGCCTTCGTTAACCGCCACCATTTTACATTGAATGGTTGAACCGGGAATGGTAAACTTGTAGGTAGCAAATATTTTAACGGAGTCTTGTGCAGTAGTTAACTGGCAGCAACAACCGGACAGTAACAAAACAAATAATTTCTTCACGATGGTAATCAATATTTTTACTTT
>JAYTOS010000589.1:0-3878 GCA_043747705.1 Bacteroidota bacterium | reverse complement strand
AAAAAAGGTTCTTTAATAAACGTACCGGCATTAATTTTTTCATGCTCAGCAGGGTATCGCCCTCTTCCGCTCTCATCACCGCTTCTTTAAAAGCAATATGCGAAGAGGCTTCCGGCGTACATACAAAACGGCTGCCTATTTGTACGCCATCTGCACCCAATACCATGGCTGCCAGCATTTGCCTGCCTGTAGCAATACCACCGGCCGCAATTACCGGAATGGTTACTACTTTTTTTACAAGGGGCACCAATACCATGGTAGTGGTTTCTTCACGTCCATTATGCCCACCTGCTTCAAAGCCTTCTGCTACTACTGCATCACAACCTGCTTCTTCTGCTTTTTTAGCAAACCTGCTGCTGCTCACAACATGTACCACCGTAATATTTTTTTCTTTCAAATAACCCGTCCATGTTTTAGGGTTTCCGGCACTGGTAAAAACGATGGCCACTTTTTCTTCCACAATAATTTTTATCAATTCCTCCACATTCGGGTACATCAGCGGAATATTCACACCAAAGGGTTTATCAGTAGCCACTTTACATTGTTGAATATGTTCGGTTAATACTGAGGGATACATACTTCCCGCACCAATCAAACCCAATGCACCCGCATTACTTACAGCACTGGCCAGTTTCCAACCACTGGCCCAGATCATACCTGCCTGGATGATGGGGTATTGGGTGTGGAAGAGTTGGGTGATTCGGGAGGAAGGCAATTTGAAAATTTGAAGATTTGAAAATGGGCTATATATAACCTCAATAAAAGATTACAGTTCTGTAATAGTAAGTATCGATTCCGGTTTTATCGTAAATAAATTATTTTGTATTTGAAAGCCGATCTCATTTTTAAATTCTCAAATTCTCAAATTCAAAGTGTTTACCCAAAATCAATCTCCGTATTATCCCCAATATTCAAGCTCCTGCTCAACCCTTTTACAGATGCATCGCTCCCGATGAGTGAGTTATCGAGCACCACTTCATACAGGTTGGTATAAGAGCCAATAATACTGTCGCGGATGATGGAATGTTTTATGGAGGTATTCGCACCAATGGCCACATGCGGACCGATGATAGAGTTAGAAATATCGCAACCCGGCGCAATACTTACCGGTGGTATAATGATCGTATCTTTAAAATCGTGTTCCCCTGTTATGTTACCACCGAATTTTTTCAGCAACGTGGCATTGCTTTCAAGCAGGGTTTCTTTTTTGCCGCAATCAAACCAGTTCTTCACTTTAAATGCCTGGAAACGAGCACCGCGTTTGATCATGCAATCCAGGGCATCAGTTAAATTATATTCACCAAACGTTTTTATATCCTGCGCAAACAGATGATGCAGGCATTCGAACAAAAAATGTGTTTCCTTAATCTTGTATAAACCCACCAACGCCATATTACTTTTTGGAATAGCGGGTTTCTCTACAACCTGCTCAATAAACCCATCTTCGCCAACTGCCGCTACCCCAAAATTTCGTGGATCATCTACTTTTTTAATACCCAACATACTGTATGGACTGTTGATCACTTCCTTCACATCATACTCGCAAATCGTATCACCCAAAGCAACAAATACTTCATCAGTACCAACAATATTCCTGGTCAGCTCAATAGCATGCCCGGTACCCTGCCGCTCATTCTGGAAAACAAAATGGGTGGTAAGGTTGGGATAGGTTTGCTTTACATAATCCTGTATTTTTTCGCCAAGGTAGCCAACGATAAAAATAAATTCTGTAATACCTGCTTCCTGCAATTGGTCCACAATAAAACTCAGGATGGTTTTTCCTGCAATAGGGATCAAAGCCTTTGGTTGTGTATAAGTATGCGGCCGCAATTTTGTTCCTGCGCCGGCCACCGGGATAATCGCTTTCATGGGGGTTATTTAGTTTTGAAAATAGTTCTGCTTCCTCGTCTCACATCTTCCATAATGTATACCAGACACATTCTCAAGAGGCCGAAAATAGGAAAATCTGCTTATAGGGCAAGGTTTGGGGAAAAGATGCTGGGGTAATGCCAAGATACAAGGTACAAGATACAAGGCATAAGGTACAAGAACCCAAAACTTAAACTTAACACTTGGACCTTGGACCTTGTATCTTGGACCTTGCATCTTGGGCCTTGAAACTTGGACCTTGGACCTTGTATCTTGGGCCTTGAAACTTGGACCTTGAACCATACATCTTGGGCCTTGAAACTTGTTACTTGCCACTTATCTTTGTAACAAATACAAGCTAATGCAAAGAGATACCTTGGTTTTTGACCTGATCAGGCAGGAATTAGAAAGACAACGTCATGGCATTGAACTCATTGCCTCTGAAAACTTTACCAGCTTACAGGTAATGCAGGCCATGGGGAATGTCATGACCAATAAATACGCCGAAGGGTATCCCGGCCGCCGTTACTATGCCGGTTGTGAGATTGTGGACCAAACAGAGCAATTAGCCATAGACCGTTTAAAACAGATTTTCAATATTGATTATGCCAATGTTCAACCACATAGTGGCGCGCAAGCCAATGCGGCTGTTGCTTTGGCTGTGCTGCAACCCGGTGATGCCATATTAGGACTTGACCTGAGCATGGGCGGACATTTAACCCATGGGTCTGCTGTGAATTACAGTGGAAAATTATACAGCCCGCATTTCTATGGTGTAAAAAGAGAAGATGGTTTGGTGGATTATGATATGCTGGAAGCCAAAGCCCGTGAAGTAAAACCCAAAATGATCATTTGTGGAGCCAGTGCCTATAGCCGCGATTGGGATTATGCCCGTATCCGCAAGGTGGCAGATGAAGTGGGTGCCCTTATCATGGCCGACATTGCGCATCCCGCCGGGCTGATCGCTAAAAAATTATTGAACGACCCATTTGATCATTGCCATTTTGTAACTTCCACTACCCATAAAACATTGCGTGGACCGCGTGGTGGCATTATCATGATGCGGAAAGATTTTGAAAACCCATTTGGTTTGAAAGATGTGAAAGGCAATATCCGCATGATGAGTAACCTAATGGATATGGCCGTATTCCCCGGCATCCAGGGCGGGCCATTGGAGCATGTGATTGCAGCAAAAGCCATTGCTTTTGGAGAAATATTAAGCGATGAATTTACCGTTTACGCCAACCAGGTGATCAAAAATTCGCAGGCACTCGCCAAAGCATTTGTTGCCAAGGAATACAATATCATCAGCGGTGGAACAGATAATCATTTGGTGTTGATTGACCTGCGTAATAAAAATATCAGCGGTAAAAAAGCAGAGCAGGCGATGGTAATGGCCGATATCACCGCCAACAAAAATATGGTCCCTTATGATGATAAGAGTGCGTTTGTTACTTCCGGTATCCGCCTCGGCGTTCCCGCTATCACCACAAGGGGTATGAAAGAAGAACACATGCAGTTTGTGGTAGATTGTATTGATAAAATCTTAATGAACGCGGAGGATCAGGCTATTTTGGAAGCGGTGAAGAAAGAGGTGAATGATTTTATGACACAATTTGTGTTGTATCCGGAGATGGGGTAAGACACCGGGCCTGGTTAAAAATGTTAAAGCAGTTAAAAAGAGTAACTTGTATTTAGAAATACCGTACGGAGCCCTTAAGTTTTCCGGGAGTATGATAAAAAAAACACTATGATACAACGTTTACAAACCCTGTGGTTATTGGTTGCATCTGCACTTGCATTTACTACTTTAAAAGTGCCCTTTTTTAGTGGTAATATCATGGTAGAAAACCTGAATCAGTTTCAGCGGTTCACGGCCATGGGTAATATTTTTTTGATGATATTAACCGTAGCTGTAGGTATCGCTGCCCTGATTACTATTTTTTTATATAATGACAGGAAGCTTCAATTGAAGATAAGTATCCTTATTCTTACCATCTCTTTACTTA
>JAYTOS010000588.1:0-1045 GCA_043747705.1 Bacteroidota bacterium | reverse complement strand
GGTTTACCTTCTCTGCTTAACGCCTGCACCTGCCAAACAAAATCGCACAGGTAGGGAGGTTTGCAGGGACCGGTGTAAATACCGTTAACAACGGCCTGGGTAATATTATCTACATCCTTGGTAACAATAGGCTGGTTTGTTCGCATAGCCTCTATACTGTTTTGCCCCTGCATCAGTTGCCATACTTTTAAACGGTAAGTAACGGGATCCCTGGGTTTGGGCACAAGTGGTGTCCAGCGAAAAGTAACAGGTCTGCTCAACTCAGTTTCGGTAAATATTTTTCCGTTTCCGGGATTTATTAAAGTGGGAGGTGTATATTCAGTTTCTTTGGGTGCTTCCACACTAAACTCTTTACAAACTTCATTACTGATAGCTACTCTGTCAACATTATAAAACTGTACACAGATCGAATAGCTTCCCTCTTTTAAATCATGACAACCTTGTAAAGTGCTTGTTAATTCATTGGCAGAAAAGGTTCTGGTAGTAAATTCATCAACCTGCATACCACCTGCTGAATTATTACTGCATACAATGGCACCCCCGCCTTTTATCTGAACCATCAGCCTGATACCCTTAACACTGATGGTTGGAGGCAATTGTGCTACCAGTAATAAAGAACCGGGTATATTACCCCAGTTATCAATTACAGCCGGTAATTGATTTTTTACAGTAAAGCTTACAATTTTTATCTGTTGCAGCTGGCTGTAGGCAGAGGCTCCGCCCAGCATCAATAACAGTAAAAGCAGTTTAATTTTTTTCATAATCCAAATTTTTGAATTGGCTTTTGTATAGCCATTTATTACGGATACAAAAATGTAAAGAAGAAAGCGGATGTTTTTCTGAAATGTATATGTGGGTGGGATGATTGTATAAGTGTGAGCGACTCCGGCCTCCTCTATCTCTTACTTCGGAGGAGGAAATCACGGAGACCTAAACGAAGATTATATTTTGCAAAAATTTGTTGTCAGAAAAAAGAACGCAAAGATTAATGAAGGATTGATTTATTATACTGCCAAATTCGAGTTCCCTCTCCTTGGGAGAGGGG
>JAYTOS010000587.1:0-20383 GCA_043747705.1 Bacteroidota bacterium | reverse complement strand
TATCGGGCATTTTAAACCGGGGAGAATAATTCTTGCAGCAATTGGCGCATTGCAGACAATCGATCTTTTCAAAAGCTTCTTCGTGCAGGTCGGGTAATTGTTTCAAAACTTTGTTCTTATCTGCCCTTTGTAATAACTGTTTATACTGCTTTTGATGTTCAGCACTGCGTTTTTCCCAATTATCTAATTTTACTTCCGCCATAATACTTAACAATCAATTGAACTTGTATAGATAGACTTCCTGTTACTTTGTATTACAAGATTAAAAGGATTTGCCCGGATTTCCGCATAATCCTTTATCAATGATCAGATTATGGGTGCATTGAAAGAACAATGGCTGATTTTCATATCCACGCCTGTTTATATATTTATTATAGGATTGGAACTGCTGCTCAGCCACCTGCAGCACAGGAAAGCCTATACGCTGAAAGATGCGGCAGCCAATCTTTACCTGATGCTGATGAATACGGGTATTGACCTTGCTTTCCGTATCATATACCTGGCCATACTCAATTATTTTTACCTGCATGCCTTGATCAGTATTGAGCAGGGAGTTTTGTATTGGTTCATGCTGGTGATTTTGGAAGATTTTCTTTATTACTGGCTACATCGTTTCGACCATGAGATCCGCTTTTTCTGGGCCATTCATGTAACACATCATAGCAGTCAAAAACTAAACTTTACCGTGGGTTTCCGTTCATCGGTATTCCAGCCTTTATACCGGTTCATTTATTTCATCCCATTGGCATTGTTAGGATGTAAGCCCCTTGATATTGCTTTTGTTTATTCAGCCACACAGATCTGGGGTATTTTTGTGCATACCGAGCTGATTAAAAAAATGGGCTGGCTTGAATATTTTATGGTAACCCCCTCCCATCACCGGGTACACCACGGTTCAAACCCAAAATACCTCGATAAGAATATGGGTATGTTCCTGATTATCTGGGATAAGCTTTTTGGAAGCTTTCAACCCGAACTGCCGGCCGATGTTTACCAGCCAATTACTTACGGACTCAACAGAAATATCGAGGATCCCAATGCCGTTTCGCTAATCTTTCATGAATGGAAGCAGATATGGCGGGATACTACCCAAAAAGGAATCAGTTTCCGCACCCGCCTCCGTTACCTGTTCGGCCCACCCGGCTGGAGTCATGATGGCAGCCGGCTCACGAGCAGGCAATTGCGGGAAAAGGAGAAGGGGGAATTGTGAATGGTGAGTAGTGAGTAGTGAATAGTGAATTTATCGTAAATCAGTTCTGTTTCCTTATTTCACCCCCTCCCTATAATTCACCACTCACTCCTCACCATTCACAATTCACCCCCTTTCCCCAAGTTCAACAAAACGTGTAAAATCATGCCGTATCCACTTACCTTTGCCGCGATTTATTGATTGCCTTTTTCGGGGGCAATTCAGAACGATAAATAACCTCAAATTACAGACCAGTATATGAATGTATTCGATCAGCAATCCACTGAATTTCAGCGCAGGCATATCGGCCCAAACAGCGGCGATACACAATTGATGTTACAAACCATCGGATCGGCCTCGTTGGCTGAATTAATCAGCAAAACCATTCCGGCCTCTATCCGCATAAAAAATGAATTGAATATTCCCGCGGCCATCAGTGAGTTTGACTACCTGAGTGAATTGAAAAAAGTAGCAGCGAAGAACAAGGTCTATAAAAATTATATTGGACAGGGATACTACGGAACAATCACCCCCAGTGTTATCCTGCGAAATATTTTTGAAAATCCGGGATGGTACACTCAATATACACCTTACCAGGCAGAAATTTCGCAGGGCCGGTTAGAGAGCCTGTTGAATTTTCAAACCATGGTAACGGATCTTACCGGGTTACCCATTGCCAATGCCTCGTTACTGGATGAAGCCACTGCCGCAGCGGAAGCGATGGCCATGATCTTTCATCACGTAAATAAAACAGACGTGATCAGCAAGCCGAAACTGTTTGTAGACAACCATATCTTCCCGCAAACAGCAGATGTTTTGGTTACCCGCGCAGAACCTATAGGTATTGAATTGGTATATGGCGATTATAAAACAGCGCAATTAGATAACACTTATTTTGGCGCGATAGTACAATATCCTAATAACGATGGATCGGTAGAAGATTACCGTTCGTTTATTGATAGTGTCCACGCAGTAGAAGGACTAGTGATCATGGCCACAGACCTGCTCGCATTAACCCTGTTAACCCCTCCGGGTGAACTGGGTGCCGATGTAGCCGTTGGTTCGGCCCAACGTTTTGGTGTGCCCATGGGTTATGGAGGACCTCATGCTGCTTTCTTTGCCACACAGGATGATTTTAAACGCGGAATGCCCGGCCGTTTAATAGGCGTGAGTATTGATGCACAAGGCAACCGTGCCTTACGTATGGCCCTTCAGACAAGGGAACAGCATATCAAACGCGAGAAAGCAACTTCCAACATTTGTACGGCACAAGCGTTACTGGCTAATATGGCTGCCATGTATGCAGTATACCATGGCCCCGCAGGATTGAAAGATATTGCCACGCGCATCCATCTGCTGACACAGTCGGTGGCGGATGGGTTGGCAAAACTTGCGTTATCGCAAACGAATACTTTCTATTTTGATACGTTGAAAGTGGTGGGACTGAATGCATCCGCTGTAAAAACAATGGCTGAAAAATACCATAGTAATTTCCGCATTTTCACTGATGGCACGATTGGAATCAGCATTGACGAAACAACTTCTGTTGAAGATGTAAACACCATTCTCCGGATATTTGAAGCCGTAACAGAAAAAAGCACCGGCCATCAACTAACTGCCAAACAACTCCAAACCCCAAACCCCAAACTTCAAACGAACCTCCAGCGTAGTTCTGCATTTTTAACGCATCCCGTATTCAATACACATCACAGCGAGAGCCAGATGATGCGCTATATCAAGCAGCTGGAAAATAAAGATCTTTCTTTAAATACAAGTATGATCAGTCTCGGCAGCTGCACCATGAAACTTAATGCGGCTTCTGAAATGATCCCGGTAAGCTGGCCTGAGTTTGGTGGATTACATCCTTTTGTACCTGCCAATCAAACCGAAGGTTACCAACAGATCATTGATGAGCTGAATCGTTTTCTCTGCGAGATCACAGGCTTTACCGCCTGCAGCCTGCAGCCTAACAGTGGTGCCCAGGGCGAGTATGCCGGATTGTTAACCATCCGTGCTTATCACGCGGCCAGGAACGAATCGCACAGAAATGTGGTTTTGATTCCTATCAGTGCGCATGGCACCAATCCTGCCAGTGCCGTAATGGCTGCCTTTAAAGTTGTGGTGGTTAAATGCGATGAGGCAGGTAATATTGACGTGGCAGATATGAAAGCCAAAGCCGGGCAATACAAAGATACCCTGGGTGCTTTAATGGTAACTTATCCATCAACCCATGGCGTGTTCGAAGAAACCATAAAAGATATTTGCCAAACCATCCACGATAATGGGGGACTGGTATATATGGACGGTGCCAATATGAATGCACAGGTGGGTTTAACAAGTCCGGGTATAATCGGTGCCGATGTTTGTCACCTGAACCTACATAAAACATTTTCCATCCCGCATGGCGGTGGCGGACCGGGTATGGGGCCTATTTGTGTAAATGATAAGTTAGCTCCGTATTTACCAGGGCATCCGTCAATTGTGAGTAGTGAGTCGTCAGTAAACAATACTCACCACTCACCACTTACCACTCACGGCTCTGTAAGTGCCGCACCTTATGGCTCTGCCAGCATATTGCTGATCAGTTATGCCTACATAAAAATGCTGGGTGCCGATGGTATCCGAATGGCAACAGAATATGCAATACTGAATGCCAATTACATGAAGACCAGGCTGGAAAAATTTTACAAGATACTTTACACCGGAACCAATGGTACCTGTGCGCATGAATTTATTGTGGATCTTCGTCCGTTTAAACAAAGCGTGGGAATTGAGGCGGAAGACGTGGCCAAGCGTTTGATTGATTATGGTTTCCATGCACCTACCATGAGCTTTCCTGTTCCGGGAACTATTATGATCGAGCCAACAGAAAGCGAGGACAAACCTGAGCTGGACCGTTTCTGCGATGCGCTTATCTCAATTTATGAAGAAATAAAAGTCATTGAAGATGGAAAAGCGGATAAAACAGATAACCCGCTTAAAAATGCTCCTCATACGCAAGCCGTAATCTGTGCCGATGAATGGAAGCATGTTTACACACGTAAAGAAGCTGCCTTCCCACTATACTATGTTACCTTAAATAAGTTCTGGCCAAGTGTGGCAAGGGTAAATAATACGCATGGCGACAGGAATTTGATTTGTACCTGTGAGCCGACATCAGCGTATGCAGAAAGTTGATGAAATGTTGAGTGTTGAATTTTAAATGTTGAATGAGGAAGCAAACGACAATTCAACATTTAAAATTCAACATCCTTCATATTTCACCTTGTTCTTTTGTAAGCTGACTGGCTCACCTGCCGTACTTGGTCTTCCAGTAATGCAATGATCTTATCCTTGTCGGCGATGGTAGCTTCTAATTTTGCAATCTGTTTGTTTAACAGGCCAATCACATCATCTTTAGAAGTGAAATAGATATGTTGTTCCTCATTTAATTCTGATATTCTTTTTTCATTTCTGGCTGCAGGCGGGGATAATAACATAGTGCCTTTCCCGGTAACCAGCCAGATCAAACTTAAATCAGTATAATTTTCTTTTATCCTTTCGAGGATATCAGACCCAACTGCACCCTTGCCTTTCAGTTGTTTTCCCAGATAGCCATTCGATAACCCGCACGCATGCTCGAAAGAGTACGCACTTATATTATTGTATACCAGGTATTCCTGGAGCCGCTCAATCAGTCGCATTAGGTATAAATACGTTAGAAAATAAGGTATTAAAAACTTGATAAATCATAGACTAAATGATATTATTGTGTTTTAATAAGCAATTACGAAATAACTATTTATCTATAAACCGAGCAATACGGTTTATACCTGAATTTGCACTTTTTTTAACGGGGCTTTCTAAGCAACTATGTGCAAATTTATCCTTCGGCATTTTCATCGTAAGGCATGATAGCTCCATTAAAAAAAATTGTATGCCTGTACAAGATGATCTGCCACGGAAAAAACATTTCCATCAACTGAATGAACAAGAAATTACCAATCCATATTTGGTGATTGATGAACTATTTGATTTTGCACACCTGCCGGATGTGCGTGAATTGTTATGGGAATGGTTAAAAACCACTGTTACCGGCAGTTACCACAAAACCCTCTCGCACAATGAGCGTTATGCGATGCTTACTTTATATGAAAAAATAGAAAAATTAGTTGAGGCTGCACATATTCTGCATGAAAGAGATAGAAAAAGTAAAAAAAATGACCATACAGCGGCAAAGGAACCAAAAAAGCAGCGTTAGCCTTTTTTAGCTTTGCCGCTGTATGTGAATTGGATTTCAGTTGGTTTGTATTTCGGGTTATTTCTGGTTATATTTAATATCTTAAACCTTTACCATGGACCAACGCATCATTACCCTTTACGATGAATACACGCATAAGCCACTACCCCGCAACGTATTCCTGAAGAAGCTTGCTATTATTACCGGTAGTATGGCCATGGCATTATCCGTTTTGCCTATGCTGGAAAGTAATTATGCCAAAGCTGCAACAGTACCTATACAGAACCCTGATCTGGATACAGAAGATATTTATTATGAAGTTGGAGGCAATTCCATGCAGGGGTATATGGCAAAGCCGAAAAAAGGGATTAACCTGCCGGGTATCCTGATCATTCATGAGAACCGTGGTTTAACACCGCATATTAAAGATGTAACACGCAGGGCGGCCCTTGCAGGTTTTCTCGCAGTAGCACCTGATGCGCTATCTGCTGCCGGTGGTACACCTGCCAATGAAGATGAAGCCAGGCAGTTATTTACCAAAATAGATGCCGCACAAAACCTTACTAATTTTATACAATCTATTGAATATCTCCGCACCAGAAAAGATTGCAATGGACATACCGGATGCGTAGGTTTTTGTTGGGGTGGTGGTATTGCTAATCAACTGGCGATTAATGTGCCTAAATTAAATGCCGCAGTTGCCTTCTATGGTATGCAGCCTGCTGCTGCAGATGTTCCTAAAATAAAAGCCGCCGTTCAATTACATTATGCCGGGTTGGATGAAAGAATAGATGCAGGTATTCCAGCCTATGAAGAGGCTTTGAAAAAAGCCAATATTAAATATGAGTTGTATATATATGAAGGCGTTAACCACGCTTTTCATAATGACACGTCTACTGCGCGGTACAATGAAGCTGCCGCTATTTTGGCCTGGCAGCGGACACTCGCATTTTTCAGAACAAATTTGAAATAGTTTTCGTGAAGGGTGAGATAGATTATTACAGATATCTTTTGTGGTAATCTATCTCATCCTTGACAATTATTTTTAGCTTTCTATTTATTTACATCCTGCATGTTACGACCGCTTCTTATTATTTTTTTCCTTTGTGTTTTTTCACCTGCCTTCAACCAGGAAAAAACAGATGCTTTTTTACAGCAACTGCTAACAGACAAAGCATCTCCACTGTTACAACATGTATTGAGTAACCCAGATAGTTTTCAATACCAAATCATATATACGGAAATCAACCGCGATAAACGAAACCGCTCGCAATTTATCCATCACTACCTTCATGTTGACCGAAACCGGTATTTTAATCCCGCATCTACAGTCAAGTTGCCCACCGCTTTAATTGCCCTGGAGAAAATAAATGAGTTAAAGAAATTTGGCATTGATAAAAATACTACCATGCTCACTGATAGTTCATTCAGCGGGCAAACGGCTGTTGTAAGAGATACTTCTGCCGCAAACGGTCTGCCTTCAGTAGCGAATTATGTAAAGAAAATATTCCTGGTAAGTGATAACGATGCGTATAACCGTTTATATGAATTTGATGGTCAGCAGATATTGAATAAAGAACTATGGGAAAAAGGTTATACTGATACCCGCATCGTGCGCCGCTTTGTAACCATGACAGAAGAAGAAAACAGGCATACCAATGAGATTAAATTTGCAGAGAATGAAAGAGTATTTTACCGGCAGTTGCCTTCTTACAGTCAACTGTCGTTTGATTACAGTAAACAAGTATTAGTAGGGAATGCACATTATAATCGTTATGATTCGCTCATTAATACTCCTGTGGATTTTACAAGGCATAATAACCTGCCACTGGAAGACCTTCGGCAAATGCTACAGTCAGTTTTATTTCCCGAATCGGTTCCTGAATACCAGCGTTTCAATATCAGTAAGGACGATCAAAAGTTTTTACTTCAATATATGTCAGAATACCCCTCTGAAAGTACATACCCAACCTATGATACTACGGAATATTTCAGCAGCTACACAAAATTCTTTTTATATAAATCCGGTAAACAAAAACCGCCGGCTAATATCCGCATCTTTAACAAACCCGGCTGGTCATACGGTTATCTGACAGATGCGGCATACCTGGTAGACTTTGAAAATAAAACCGAGTTCATGCTCAGCGCTGTAATTTATGTGAACAGGGATGGGATTTTAAATGATGACAAATATGAGTATACTGAAATCGGTTACCCTTTTTTTAAGGAAATTGGGGAGATTATTTATACCTACGATAAGAACAGGAAACGGGCGTATCTGCCTGATTTAAGAAAATTCAAGATCAGGTATGATAAGAGATAAATTCTCGCAAACAGATGCTTTCTCCTCTGTGCAACTCCCTTTCCTATAAACTGTGTTAAAAAATAGTACTAAAGCTTTGGTAATTATTTTCTTAGAAGGTCACTAAGGAAAGGGAGTTACAGAGAGATGTTTATTCAGTAACTATTACAAAGCCTTTATTTAAGCCTGTAGAAACATCATAGATTGTTTGTAGCCAGGCTGGGCCATAAGTAGCATAATAAACAGAGAAATTATCAACCCTTTCCTGTAAACTGTTACCTGGAAAAAGGTCTTGTTTAAGTTTGGCTATCTGTTTTTGTTGTGTTTCGAATTTGGCACGCTCAGCGCGGAGGATTTTCTTTTCCAGTTCGGTTAATTTTTTCAGGGCTTTCTTTTCCAGCGCGGCTACATGTTCAGATAAAGTTTTATCAACCGCATCGGTTACCGTTCGCAGTTGAGCATAATAATCATGTGCCAGTTTTAGCTCATTGGCCAAACTAAGCTGGTGTTCACTTTCTCTTTTTACCAGTGTATTTACCAGCGTTAATTCCTCTTGAAAAAAATCGGCACTTGAAAAACTAAGTTTCTTAAGTTTGTCAGCCTGTTCGGATTTAAGTAATAAAAAAGAATTTCGCAATAATAATACTGGATAAGGAATATTTACTGCCTCAAAAACATTTTTCAGTTCCAGCCAATAAGCAAGCTCCCCACCACCGCCAATAAACGCAATATTGGGCAATACTGTTTCCTGGAATGCCCCCCGCAAGATTACATTCGCACTGAAACGCCCGGGGTATTTTGTCAGCTCCTCTACTATTTCTTCCTTCGAAAAAAGCAATCCTAAACTCCGTACTTCATACTTCGTACCCTGTACTTCAATCCTCTCGCGCTTATCATCTATCAGATAAAATAAATTTATTTCCCTGCCACCTGCCTGCACTTTGTAGTGCTGTCCTAATTTTTCAATGGCAGCTGCTACCATTCTATGGGAGAAATTTTCTGTCAACTCCTTTTCAATAACACTTTGAAATGCTTTTTTCAATTGGGCATTATCCGGTATCAGCACAACCAATCCATAACCGGCAAATAAACTATTCACTAATTCAAGCGTTGCCTGTTGTATGGTTTTACCTTCGGTATAACACTGCGTAAACAGTTCTGTCAATTCATTTCCAAAAGGCAATACCCCTGTTTGCCCGTGAATGGCATGCAGTATCTTGAGCAGACCCTTATCTACTTTCATCCTGCCTATGGCACCGGTTTGTTTGGTTTCCCAGGTAAGTTTTTGTCCGCCTACATTTATATAACCAAGCTCATCCAGGTCGGCATCTTCGCTGCCCATATAATATACAGGTACAAATTTGTATTGCGGTAACTGCTTATTCAATTCATCAGCCAATTTAACCGCATGAAGTATTTTGTAAATAAAATATAATGGACCTGTGAAAATATTTGGTTGGTGGGCGGTGGTTACCGTAAATGTATCCTGATCAGCCAGTAGCAGAATATTCCCGGTCACTTTTTCGGAGGTAGCTATATGGGCATATTGCTTTTGCAAAACATCAACCAATAAACTTCGGGGCGTGTTAAATGTTTTCCTGGCGGTAATGGAATTTGTAATACCCGTAAGATCAGGTGTATGTTGGTAAAAAGGTTTCAGCAAAGCCGACTGCTGCAGGTAATCTGAAATGATCTTTGAAAAATAGCCCGTGCTTTCGTATGGTAAATAATTAGCTGATTGATTCATAATAATGGGTAAAAGTACAACTTAGCACAAACCGTTGCTTCCGTTCATCATTTTTAGTTATTTAGCCTGATTCCAGGAAATCAATTAAACCGGTCGGGATTAAATGGAGCAATGTCCATGCTGTATTTTTGTTCGTTTATAATTTCACTTACTAATTTTCCGGTACCGGCACCGAGGCTCAATCCCAGCATACCATGGCCGGTAGCCATTACCACATTTTTCCATTGTTTGGTGCGGCCAATATAAGGCAGGCCATCTGCCGAACAGGGCCTGTATCCATACCAAACCTTATCCATAGAAGGGATGGGTACTTTAAATTCAGGAAAGAACTTTTCCACTGCCTGTAACAAACCTTCTACGCGGCTCATTCTGGGTGGTGTTTGTGTAGATGTGATTTCCATAGTGCCCCCGAAACGTATCTTGTTACCATCCATCGGAGTTAGTGCAACCCGGCCTTCTACCAATACTGCGGGATGGTTTATTTTATAGGGTGAATTTTCCAGTGTAACCGAATAACCTCTTCCTGCCACCATCGGGATCTTCATTTTCATTTTTGCTGCCAGTTCCCTGCTCCATGAGCCGGAAGCTATAACAACAGTGTCGGCATCGTAAACCACTTTCTGTGTGATTACTTTCGTGATATTTCCGTGCTTGTTTTCAAAACCAGTCACTTCTTCGTTACCCCTGAATTGTACACCTTTTTGTTGCAGATCGGCTATGAGTTGCTGCATCAGTTTATTGGGATACAAATGTGCATCACATTTAAAATGTACTGCCCCAATGGCATTAATTTTTGTATGTGGTTCTAATTGTTGCAGGGCATTGTAATCAAGTAATTCCGTATCTGTTAATCCCAGTTCATGTGCTTTTTCCATCACATAGCGCGCATGATCTGCTCCCTGCTGTGTTTGGAATATTTCGAGCAGGCCTTTGGTTTCATAGGCAAAACCAAACTGCGGTAATTGTGTCCACTCTTCATATTTTTTCTTGCTGAGGATAGCAATGTCACGTAAAGGTATAGCCGCTTTATTTACGTTTTCGGGGGCAGCTGCTTTTATAAATTTCAATCCCCAGTCTATCAGGCTCCAACTCAACCGGGGCTGCACATAAAAAGGACTTTTGGAATTCAACATCCATTTCAATCCCTGCTTTACAATACCGGGGGTTGCAAGGGGTATAAAATGGCTCGGACAAACATAACCGGCATTGCCATACGAGCAATTATCCTTCATATCTGTTTTATCAATCACGGTTACTTCGTGGCCGCTTTGTTGTAAATACCAGGCACTGCTTAATCCGATAATTCCACCACCTATTATGACTACTTTCATTTGCTTTAATTAGTGTAACCCCTTATTTTATCATGTAAGATACGAAGAGGTACGTTTTTTTTGAAACACATAGAAATAAAGGGTATATAGTATTTGCAAGTTATATACCTTTTCTACTGAATTATGTAACTATGTGTTTGAAGCTACCGCTTCTCCGTTAATTTCCTGATCAATTTTGTTTCATTCGGATCAAAGGGCCTTCCGTCTTTCCGGAAAATATCATGAAACCATATTGCAGGTTCGGGGGAGCCTTCTTTGCTGTTCCATGGGAAGATGGTATTACTTTTCCCGCTAACAAATCCCCAGTTAATGGCTGCCACATTCTTATGTTTTAATACTGCCAAATGCGTAAGGAATAAACTGTTGTTTTTTCTTGCCATATATTCCGTACAGATAACCGGCCTTCCCCTTTTTTGTAATGTATCAATGGCTTTTATCATGGATACCGTATCATCATAATTATGAAAGGAGATCACATCTGAGTTATCCAGCTGGTAGGTATTGAGCTGTGGATATTTTTGAAACCAAATACCCACCGTCAATGGTTGAGATGGCCTTACCGACCATGCCCATTGAAATATTTTTTTCACCAAAGGCAAAGAACTTACGCCATAATCGCTGTTGCCCGGTTCATTATAGAGATCCCATAAAAGGATGCGGTTATCATTTTTATACGTAGTCAGAATATCTTTTACATACGCTTCCAGTATCTTCCATTTAGTACTGTCGTTATGAACAGATTTTCCCGGGCTGCGCATCCAGCCTGAATTGTGTACGCCGGGTTTGGGTTCGGGTTGTTTACCATATTTAGGTTCTTCATTCCAGCAATCATCAAAAAAAACAAACAGGGGTTTAATATGGTGCCTGGATGCAATGGCAAGAAATGTATTAATCCGTTGCTTAAACTCTTTTGCATCGTTCTCCCAAACAAGGTTGTGTAAGAAAACACGCAAAGTATTAAAACCGATCCGTTGGGCCCAGCCCAGTTCACGGTTAATGGTGGCAGTATCAAAACTATCCGCCTGCCACATTTCTAATTGATTGATAGCGGTACTGGGTAAAAAATTTGCCCCTGCCAACCATCCCTGTTTTGCATACCAGTCGTTAGCCTGGGTAGCTGGCCATATCTTCGCCTCCTGCCCAATAACTGCCTTTGAAAAGAAAAGAAGAATGAATAGGAATTTTCTCATGCAGATTAATTTTATTTATGAATATATGCGTTTATTTAATCCTACTGTGCCACTCTATGTACTCAGTGCCGCCTCAGTGTTGAAAAAACACTTCTTACTTCTTTTTGTTTCAACACAGATACACGGATTTTATATTACTTGGAAACCGTATGCATAAGGATCATCATGCGGGTCAATAGAAATGGTATTGTATCCGTATATCTTAGCCCAGCCTTCTACACTGGGTATGATAGCGGGTTTATCGCCTACCGTTGTAATTTTTTCAACTTTACCGGTAAATTTTGAACCGATGATACTTTCATGAATAAAAAGATCTCCTTCCTTCAATTTCCCTTTGGCATGCCATTGCGCCATCCGGGCAGAAGTGCCGGTGCCACAGGGCGATCGGTCAATGGCTTTGTCGCCATAAAAAACCGCATTACGGGCGGTAGACATTTTATCCAATACAGCACCCGCCCACAAAATATGCGAACAACCATGAATGGTAGGGTTATCAGGATGAACAAAAGTGTAGTGTTCATTAATACTTTTCCGCAGTTCCCTTGCCCATGCCATCAGTTGATCTGCTGTATAATGTTCGAGGCCTTTAAAGTTTTTCTGTACATCCACTATCGCATAAAAATTACCCCCATACGCAACATCAATCACCAACTCGCCAAGACCAAAACAATCAGCTGTTAATCCTTCTGCAGCAAGGTACGCGGGTACATTCGTTAGTTTCACACTGGTTACTTTATGGCCATCCTGTTTGTATTCGATATTTATCAAACCTGCCGGTGCTTCCATCCGCACAATACCGGGAATTCGGGGCCTGATCAATCCTTCTTCAATTGCAATGGTAATGGTACCGATTGTTCCATGGCCACACATAGGCAGGCAGCCACTGGTTTCTATAAACAGTGCGGCTACATCATTTGCGGGATCATGTGGTGGATAGAGAATGCTTCCGCTCATCATATCGTGACCGCGTGGCTCAAACATCAGCCCTTTCCGTATCCAGTCGAATTCTTTTAAAAAATGCTGCCTTTTTTCACTCATCGTATCCCCTTCCAAATCAGGGCCGCCCATCGCTACTAACCGCACCGGGTTGCCGCAGGTGTGAGCATCAATACAGAAAAAAGACGTCCCCTTTAAATTACCCGGGTCAGGTTGTGTATATGGAATAGGGGCTGTTTTCATTCAGACTGATACTTTATTTATTGACTTGGCTTTCCTTTTCATTTGTTCTGCTTATTTTCAACTATCCAAAAGCTGTATGGAAACTTACGGAAAAATATTATTGATTGCTATGCCCGCATTTCTTGGCCTGGTATTATTTGAGAAATGGTGGGGTTGGCGTAAGGGCAAAGATACTGTTCGTAATATTGATATGATCTCCAGTCTCAGCTCCGGCATTACCAATACCACGAAAGATGTTTTGGGTTTAAGTATTGCCATTATCAGTTACGGATGGATGGTCAAGCATTTTGCCATCATACATATCCAGTCTACTATCTGGTCGTATATCATTGCATTTATTGCCCTGGACCTTGCAGGTTATCTCGCCCATCGCATAGATCACGAATATAATTTTTTCTGGAACAGTCATATCATTCATCACAGCAGCGAAGAGTTTAATCTCGCCTGCGCCTTACGGCAAAATATTTCCATCATTTTCAGGGTATTTACTATTTTTTTATTACCAGCTTCATTACTGGGTGTACCGGGAAATGTGGTAGCTGTAGTAGCTCCGCTGCATTTATTCGCACAGTTTTGGTACCATACCCAACATATTGGACGTATGGGTATTTTTGAAAAATTCATTGTAACTCCTTCGCATCATCGGGTACACCATGCCATCAATAAAGAATATTTAGATAAGAATTATGGGCAGATATTTATTTTCTGGGACAAATGGTTTGGCACTTTCCAGGAAGAGTTATCCGAAATAAAACCTGTTTATGGAATTACACGGCCCGTGCAGACATGGAACCCGATCAAAATAAATTTCATGCATATGTATTTGCTCATGAAAGATGCATGGAACACAAAAAACCTAAAAGATAAATTCCGAATCTGGTTCATGCCCACCGGATGGCGGCCTGCAGATGTTGCTGAAAAATACCCTGTATATAAGATTGAAGACGTATATCATTTTGAAAAGTATGCTACTAAAAGCAGTCCGGCATTTATTACCTGGGGCTGGTTACAGATGGTAATAATGCTGCTTACGTTAAGTTATTTCTTTGCCCATATAGCCAAGATTGGAACTCCGGGCATGTTTATTTATGGAGGTTTTATCTTTTTATACGTTTATGCATTTACCGAATTACTGGACCGTAACCCAAATAGCTGGATATGGGAACTCGCAAAAGTCTTTTTTGGCTTAGGTATTATTTATTATTATGGGGATTGGTTTGGGATGAGCAAATACGTTCCTTCAGCCAACAATATCATCATTGCTTATTTACTCGCCTCTTTTTTTGCAACACTCTATTTTGTAGTAAGAGATAAAGGTGAAAAAAGAGTTGATAGAATCATTGCGTAATTATCACAGACTTTTAAAAAATCCCCGCCCACACATTGTAACTCTTTTAACCCCTTTAACCCTTTTAACCCTTTCATGTCCTAATCCCTATTCCACTCATTATTCACCAACCGCCATATATATAAAGGGTTACCATCCTTTAATGCATCCGGCAAAAGGAAAGCTGGGCAATTCTGGTAACAAACAGGCCGCACCCATCTCTTTACAGCATTTATGCCAACTGCAGTAAAACGACTGTCGGTTGATGCAGGAAAAGGACCCCCATGCACCATACTCGGGCATACTTCTACGCCGGTTGGTACTCCATTGAAAACAATCCTTCCCGCAATGGATGGTGCAATATCAAGTAGTGCCGGGTTTTCGGTAAAATCTTTATCCGTACCCATTAAAGTAGTGGTCAATTGACCGGCCAATGAAATCCAAACAGCTTTGAGTTCATCTATGTCTTTACATTTTACCAGCAAAGAATACGGACCGAATACTTCTTCATGTAACAAAGGGTTTTCCAGAAAAATATTTCCGTCAACAGTCGCAACAGATGGCAATGCTTCAAGCGCGCCGGCAGATGTTGCGGACTGAGCCAGCAACTTCACCCCTTTCTCCTGCAATGCTGCCTGCATTTTTTCAAAATATGCTTTATGTATCCCGGCATGTAACATTTTGGCGGGAAGCACTGCGGTTATTTCTTTGCTGAGGTACTGTAAAAATTCAGCCAGTCCCTCCCCTTCAACCGCTATTAATAAACCGGGATTGGTACAAAACTGTCCCATTCCCAATGTGATGGAACCTGCATATTGTTTGGCTAAACTTTCTGCGTTATTATGTAATGAGTCAGGTAATAAAATAACCGGATTGATGCTTCCCATTTCTGAAAAAACCGGAATGGGCGTTTTCCTCGCCGCAGCATAATCATATAAAGCCTTACCACCTATATATGAACCGGTAAAACCTACGGCACTCGTGGCAGGATGCTGAACCAAAGCTTTACCCGATTCCAAAGAGGTATCTGTCACATGCTGAAAAGTAAAGGCGGGTATCCCACAGGTTTGAATCGCTTTTTGAATAGCACAATCCACCATAATGGATGTTTGTAAATGTGCCGGATGCGCTTTTACCACTACCGGGCAGCCGGCTGCCAATGCACTTGCCGTATCGCCACCCGCAGTAGAATACGCAAATGGAAAATTACTTGCTCCAAAAACCACTACCGGTCCTAATGCAATCAACATCTTCCTGATATCCGGTTTGGGTGGTGTTTTATCTGGGATGGCCGTATCAATGGTGGCTTCCACCCAGCTACCTTCACGTAACATTTGTGCAAACATCCGGAGCTGCATGGTTGTTCTACCCCGCTCACCTTTTAACCTTGCTGCAGGTAAATTGGTTTCCGCGGAAGCCTGGTTAATTAATGCGTCTCCTAATGACTCAATATTATTTGCAATCGCTTCCAGAAACAAGGCTTTATTTACGGGACTGATTTTTTGATATCCTTTATATGCTTCAGCTGCGCGCTGCATAACAAGGTCAATGCCCGGTAAACTTTGGATGTCGTTATTCATAATTTATACACTCAATTTTAAATATTCAGGTAAGATTGGCCGGCTGGCTATTCCATTATTAATGGTATTCAAAACCTTTTCACGTTCTTCACCAATCAAAGTTAAGCGGGGAGCCCTTACATATTCTGATCCAATTCCAGCCTGTGTTTCAGCAAGCTTGATGTATTGTACCAGTTTGGCATGAATGTCTAATTCAAGCAAAGGCATGAACCAACGGTAAATGGCCGTGGCATCTGCAATATGACCTGCTTTCACTAAACGATAGATAGCAACGGTTTCTCTCGGAAACGCGCAAACCAGCCCGGCTACCCAACCATCGGCACCTAATACGAGTTCTTCCATCGCCAATGGGTCTACACCACATAATATCTTAAACCGTTTGCCAAAACGGTTGATCAACCTTGTTACATTGGTCACATCCCTGGTAGATTCTTTAATTGCCTGGATATTGGTGTATGCCGTGAGGTCCTCAAACATATCTGGGGTAACATCTATTTTATAATCAACCGGATTATTGTAGATCATGATGGGCAGGTCGGTTGACTTTGCCACAGTTGCAAAATAAGTAACCGTTTCGCGATGATCACTTTTATAACGCATAGGCGGCAATAGCATAATGCCTTTGGCACCCCATGCTTTGGCATATCCGGCCTGCTTCAGCGCCTCGGTTGTGCTGCCTTCGGCGATATTTAATATCACTGGTACTTTACCGGAAATTTTTTCGATAGCAAATTTTACAAGGGTTTCTTTTTCAGCATTCGTTAATACACTGGCTTCTCCCAATGTACCGCCGAGTATGATACCACTTACACCCGCCTCCAATTGTGCCAGCAGGTTTTTTTCAAACAAGGGCAGATCCAGTTGATCATCCGCCGTAAACTTTGTGGTTACTGCCGGGAATACGCCTTTCCATTCTACTTGCATATGTATTGTTTAGGTAGCTAAGATAATTAAATCAAAAAGTCTTTTGTAACATTAAAAAGTCAAAATTAAAAATTCAAAAAACAAGTTTTGACTTTTTAATTTTGACTTCCCACTTCCTGATCTTCATCAACTATATGATCAAGCGACTACTTCTCCTTCAAGATCATAATCATACGCCTTTGTAATCCTAACATTCACAAACTCACCAATTGGTAATTTTTTGGTTGAATGGATAACTACTTCATTGTCTACTTCCACACTGTCAAATTCTGTCCTGCCCAGGTAACGGCCGGCTTCTTTTTTATCAATTATGACTTTAAATATTTTACCAATCTTCTCACGGTTCCTTTCATAGCTGATCTCCTGCTGCACTTCCATGATCTCCTGGGCTCGTTCGGCTTTTACTTCGGCAGGCACATCATCTATCAGGTCGTAGGCAGATGTATTTTCTTCATGACTGTAATTGAAAATACCCACCCTGTCAAACTTATGTTCCTGTAAAAATTCTTTGAGTTCTTCCACGTCCTGTTCTGTTTCACCGGGGAAACCGGCTATCAGGGTAGTTCTTAAACAAATACCGGGTACTTTTTCGCGGATGGTATGAATCAGTTCTGTCATTTCCTCTCTCGTAATATTCCTGTGCATGGCTTTCAGCATATTGTTGCTGGCATGCTGCAAGGGCATATCGAGGTAGTTACAAATATTATCCCTCTCCCTTATTACATCCAATATCTCCAACGGAAACTTACTGGGGTAGGCATAATGCAGGCGTATCCATTCCAATCCTTTTACATCGGCCAATGCATGCAATAATCTGGGGAGTTCTCTTTGCTTATAATTATCAAGACCGTAATAAGTCAGCTCCTGGGCAATCAACATTACTTCCTTTACCCCTTTTCGTACCAGGCCTTCAGCTTCTGCAACCAGTTTTTCTATAGATTTACTTATATGCTGCCCACGCATAAGCGGAATGGCACAAAAAGAACAGGTACGGTTGCAGCCTTCACTGATCTTCAGGTAAGCATAATGCTGGGGAGTGCTTAATAAACGTTCACCCAATAACTCGCTTTTATAATCGGCATCAAACTGTTTCAGTATCAGTGGCAATTCCAGCGTACCAAACCAGGCATCCACTTCAGGCATTTCCAGTTCAAGGTCGGCACGGTAACGTTCGCTTAAACAGCCGGTTACATATACTTTATCAAGCTTACCCCTGCGTTTCAGTTCCAGTTGATCCAATATGGTATTGATGCTTTCTTCCTTGGCTTTATCAATAAAGCCGCAGGTATTCACTACCGAAATATTATGATCCAGTTTGGTATTTTCATGCACCACGTTAATATCATTGGCTGATAACTGGCCGCTCAACACCTCACTATCCACGAGGTTCTTACTGCAACCAAGGGTTATGATATTTACCTTGTCTTTTTTTAATGTTCTTGATTTCATACGAGCGGCAAAAGTACAAATAAGCCTCCATTATTTGCGTTCTATACTGCCCGCCGTACCAGCCTCACTGCTGATTACGAATAAGTCGAGTATTTGACCATGTTCCTGCGTATGGCCTTTCTTTTGAAAGCCCGATTTGAGCAGTACATTCCGCGATGCCCTGTTTTCAGCATCTGTTATGGCAAAAATCTCTTTTTTATGGTTATGGCTGAAGAAATAAGCAATACCCGATCTTACCAATTCAGTGGCAAAGCCCTTTCCCCATGCTTCCGGTAATAAGGCATATCCTAAGTGGAAATCGGCCTCTCCTGAGAGATATAAAAAAGAGAAGGTGCCTACGAAATTACCCGTCGCTTTTTCTACAACCGCAAACCGGCCCAAACTGGATGTATCCAAATAAAAATTCAGGTTTTCTGCTAAAAAAGCATCACACTCCTCCCGGTTCTTTACAGGGCGTATGAATTGCATAACCCGAACATCACTATTTAACAGGAAAAACCATTCAGCATCAACTGATGTGAATCTTCTGACAATTAGCCTGTCTGTTTCAAATAATATCATACGTACCGCTAAATAATACAATGTACTGCTATTAAGCAAAACCAAAAATGGCGTTTTGACGTTAATTTATTTTACCATCCGGAATTTTTATGCCCAACATATATGTAAGGCTTTCAAAAATAAAAATTTTGAAAACTAACTACTCATTAAAATTCTTGTTCGTTGCTTTTCTTGGTATTCACATACCACTCATTATCATTGTTTTAATCAGCCTAAGCAGTATTTCTACTTTTAGTAAACAATCTATTCTTCTGATTACTTTGGCTGCTACATTAGTTTCTTCAACCCTCACTTTATATTTTCTCAAAAAATTATTTTGGCCACTTCTTGAAGCCAAAAAGGCATTGGAAAACTACGTGACTGAAAAAAAACTTCCTGCGCTACCGGTGCATTTTGAAGCTGAAGCCGGAATTTTATTACGGGAGTTACAATCCACGCTGGAACACCTGGACTACCTCATAGATGAAAAAAAAGACATTACTACCTTATTATCCCATGATATCAGAACCCCATTTAACCAGTTTCTCGCGTTATCAGCCCTGATCATACTGGAAACAAACAAAACTTTGATTAATGAACATGCCAAAACGATTAAGGAGGTCTCAGTAAAAAATCTTTCGGTACTGAATGATATCTTAAAGCTGTTGAAAACAGATAAGCAGGACTATGCTATTGACACTCTGGTGAGCCTCGCCGAAATGATCGGTACCGCCTGCAACAACCTGGCAACTACCGCCAATGATAAATCTATCGGATTCGAACTGGAAATTACTTCCAACATACGGGTTATTGCCAACCAGACTTTATTAATATAAGCGATAGCCAATCTGCTGAATAATGCCATTAAATTTTCCTACGCCGGAGGCAAGATCCATATCTCCCTGACAAAAAAAGACGGGGTTGCGGTTATGCAGATAAAGGACCATGGAATTGGTATTGACGAGACAGATAAATCAAAAATATTTAACCGCTTTACCAGTTTCGGCAGGGCAGGGACTCAGGGAGAGTATTCAACAGGAGTAGGACTTTATCTTACCAATAATATCATCCTAAACTACAAGGGACATATTTCAGTAGGCAGTGAAGGAAAGAATAAGGGAACAACTTTTACGGTTATTCTGCCGGTCGGTTAGGGATATGGAGTGGTGAGTGGTGAGTGGTGAATGGTGAGTAAATTGGAATGCTTTTTTTTAGAAAAATTTCACCACTCCCTACTCACAACTCATTATTTATGTATTTCGCTTGAAAAGTGGAACGTTATGTCTGGGTTATTGGTGATCTCGGTATTTAAGAACCATTCGCTTTGCGCAAGGTAAACGGGGTGCCCATCTTTATCTTCCGCTGAGTTTTGCTGTTTGAAGCGAAGAAAATCATCTAATTTTTTA
>JAYTOS010000586.1:0-2101 GCA_043747705.1 Bacteroidota bacterium | reverse complement strand
TTGAATGTTTGTGGGCAATTGACATTTTTTGCATGCCCGATAACGTTGGTATCATTCATAACGTAACAGGCTTTTTAAAAAATTCAATCAAATATGCTGCGATACTTTGTTTCTTGCCTACATTCACAACTCATTTTTGAATTATATGAGAAAACTACTGTTTGCATCACTGTTGAGCTTAACCGGGGTTACCCTATTTGCGCAAGGTTTACAGAGTCCCGAGCAATTTTTAGGTTATAAGATTGGCACCCGGTATACACGTCATTACAAGCTGGTTGATTATTTTAAGTCGGTGGCCCAGGCCAAACCAGATATGGTTAAACTGGAAAAATATGGTGAAACCAATGAGGGACGTGAACTGATGCTCGCATTTGTTGCCTCTCCTGAAAACCTGCAAAAACTGGATGCTATCCGGGTGAATAATCTGCGAATAGCCGGGTTATCAAACGATAAAACCACGATTTCTACAGAAATGGCGCCCGCTATTGTTTGGTTAAGCTATAATGTGCATGGTAATGAAACCTCTTCTTCAGAAGCCGCCCTGCTTACTTTATATGCATTGGTGGATCCTAATAATACCCAAACCAAAGAATGGTTAAAGAATACGGTGGTGGTAATTGACCCATGCATAAACCCTGATGGGCGCGACAGGTATGTAAATTGGTTTAACGGGGTAGTGGGTAAAGACTTCAATCCAGATCCAGTTGCAAGGGAACATTCGGAACCTTGGCCCGGTGGCAGAAGTAACCATTATAATTTTGACCTTAACCGCGACTGGGCCTGGCAAACCCAAATAGAAAGCCAGCAGCGTGTAAAAAAATATAACCTGTGGTTGCCACAGGTACATGTTGATTTTCATGAACAAAGTGCAAATAATCCCTATTATTTTGCGCCGGCTGCTGATCCTTTTCACGAAGTAATTACGCAATGGCAAAAAGATTTCCAGGTATTGATAGGAAAGAACAATGCGAAATATTTCGACAGGAACGGATGGTTATTTTTTACCAAAGAAAGATTTGACCTTTTATATCCATCTTATGGAGATACATACCCTGTTTACAATGGGGCCATCGGCATGACATTCGAACAGGGTGGGGGCCCGCGCGGTGGATTGGGTATAGTGAAAGCCGATGGTGATACACTCACCTTGTTAGACAGGGCAACCCATCATTACACCACGGGTTTGTCTACCATAGAAACTGCTTCGCGCAACCGCCAGAAACTGATGGATGAATTCAAGAAATATTTTGAAGACGGACGCAACGGCAAAACAGGTGAGTACAAAACCTATGTACTTACCTCGAATGATGAGAATAAAATCAAAGCAGTCATCAAATTACTGGAACAGAACGGTATTCAATACGGAACAATAGCTAACCAATCTTTTAAAGGCTATAATTACAATACAGGAAAAGAAGATGCCTATACCGATGAAGGATTTACGGTTGCAGTAAGTGCTTACCAATCAAGATCGGTCATGGCAAAGGTTTTATTAGAGCCTAAGACTGTAGTAACCGATTCAAATACTTATGATATCACTGCATGGTCGGTGCCTTATGCCTATGGTGTAAAAGGATATGCGCTGAAAGAAAAATTAGAACTGGACGAGTGGAAAAGTTCTGCCATGACAGTTGATGCAAATTCTTCATATGGTGTTTTGATCCCTTACCAATCATTCAATGCAGCGAAAGTGATGGCGCATTTGTTGAAGAACGGTATCAAAGTACGCTTTGCAGAAAAACCATTTACATATAGTGGTAAAAATTACGACCGGGGCACACTTATCATCCTGAAAACAGGTAACCCTGCCAACTGGAATGCATTGGCAAATGAAGCCTGCAAAAAATTCAGTATCCAGGCGGTAGCCGTAGAAACAGGGTTTATGGATAAAGGTGCCGACTTTGGTTCGCCGGATATAAAGATAATTGCAGGAGGTTTTAAGGTTGCATTGTTAACGGGCGAACAAACCTCTTCCCTTGGTGCGGGTGAAGTTTGGCATTTCTTTGAAAAGCAACTGGATTATCCGATCACCCTTATTAATGCTGCGGATATCGGCAGGGCCAACCTGAAAAATTACCAGGTATTGATTGTGCCCGATGGT
>JAYTOS010000585.1:0-1096 GCA_043747705.1 Bacteroidota bacterium | reverse complement strand
GTGATATACAATACAGAGAACCCCGCCCCAAAACCCAATCCACCGCAAAGCAGGTACATGGTTTGTGTAGTTCCCCTTCCTCCACTCTGCAAAAAATACAGCACTACAAAAAAAGTAAGGATACCAAAGAAAATAAACAGTGCTTTTTTTCTGCTTCGCAGGTAATTGCTTAAAAGTCCTGCACTGAGGTCACCAATGCCAATAGCTATGTATTGATACATAATGGCTTTACCGGGATCAATACCGGCGATACCAAACTCTTTTCCAAACTTATCAGAGAAAGTAATCAGTATACCTATCACATACCAAACCGGTAGCCCGATAACCACACCTTTTACATACCGCAGAAACCTATTCCGGTTATTAAACAGCATTAAAAAATTGCCCCGCTGTACATTTGTTTTTTTAACCTCGCCGAATAAACCACTTTCCATCACATTGGCCCTGAGTATTAATAAGAGCAGGCCCATAATACCCCCTATATAAAAACATAGGCGCCAGTCGTGGAAAAGCTGGTACACAAAATAAGCCGTTACAGCCCCGCATACCCCAACACTTGCAATAACCGAAGCTGCTATGCCCCTTTTTTCTTTGGGTAACATTTCACTTACCAATGTAATGCTTGCGCCCAGTTCACCCGCCAGGCCAATGCCGGCGATAAAACGCATCAAAATATATTGCGGAACAGTTTGCACCATGCCGTTGGCAATATTAGCAAGGGAATATAAAATGATGGAACCAAACAGAACACTCAATCTCCCTTTTTTATCGCCCATAATACCCCAGATAACACCCCCTACCATCAGGCCGATCATTTGTACACTAATAATCAGTTCGCCTTTTGATAAAACTTCTTCGGGTGATAAGTGTAATGATTCAAGGCTGGGTTTACGAATGATAGCAAACAAAAGCAAATCATACACATCCACAAAAAAACCCAATGCTCCCACAATAACGGGCAATGAAAAAATACCGTATTGCTTTTGTGTTGTACTCATGCCTTGTCAGTATCAGAATGGGATTTGCTCTTATTGAAAATAAGTTTGAAAATAATCGGGGCCGTAGTAACCAAAACAATACCCAATACGATTACTTC
>JAYTOS010000584.1:0-1942 GCA_043747705.1 Bacteroidota bacterium | reverse complement strand
AAATTCGACTGGAAACCAATCGAATTAAAAAGCAAAGAAGGGCTTGCTTTAATAAATGGTACACAGTTTATGACTGCTTATGGTTTGCATAACCTGGTTCAATGTGACCGGTTAATTAAATGGGCAAATATTATTGCAGCCATCAGCTACGATGCATTTGATTGTACCACCGAACCGCTACACGAAAATATTCACGCCATACGTGCACACAACGGGCAGGTATCAACTGCTGCAACCATGCGTCAATTACTGAACGGGAGTGAAATGGCAGCTAAGAAAAAAACGCAGGTGCAGGATCCATATTCTTTCCGTTGTATTCCGCAGGTGCATGGTGCTACCAAAGACAGTTTCGATTATATCCTCAGTGTTTTTATAAAAGAAATAAACTCGGTAACTGATAATCCAAATATTTTCCCGGATGATGATTTGATTGTAAGCGGAGGGAATTTTCATGGACAACCTTTGGCCATTACTTTAGATTTTCTGGCAATTGCGATGGCTGAACTGGCCAGTATTTCTGAAAGAAGAACCTATCAGCTTATTGGCGGACAAAGAGGATTACCTGCATTCCTGGTTTCAAATCCCGGGTTAAATTCCGGATTGATGATTCCACAATATACTGCAGCAGGAATTGTTAGTGAAAACAAACAGCTTTGTACGCCTTCATCTGTTGATACCATACCCAGCAGCAATAACCAGGAAGACCATGTGAGCATGGGTGCCAATGCAGCCACCAAATGTAAAAGGGTAGTGGATAATGTTGAAAAAGTATTGGCTATTGAATTATTAACTGCCGTGCAGGCTTTGGAATTCCGCAGGCCATTAAAAACCTCAGCGTTGCTGGAAGAGATTGTAACTGCTTTCCGTAAAGAAGTAAGCTTTAATAATGCCGACAGAATTTTGCATGCCGATATGATGAAGGCAGTAGCATTTATAAGAAAATAAATCTAACCACGAAGCACACAAAGGAGTAACACAAAGTTCACAATGAAAACTTAGTGTTCTTTGTGCTCAACTTAGTGCCCTTTGTGGTAAAAAATAAAAAAATTATGTCAATAATTACAAAAAACTACGACCCCGTAAAATACAAAACCCCAACCGGAAACCAAATCAGTTGCAAAGGATGGATACAGGAAGCTGCCCTCCGCATGCTGTTAAACAACCTTGATCCTGAAGTAGCCGAACGTCCCGATGATTTGATTGTGTATGGTGGCCGTGGTAAAGCAGCACGCAATTTTGAAGCACTGGATAATATCATAAAAACATTAAAAGTTTTAGAGAACGATGAATCTTTATTAATACAAAGTGGCAAACCTGTTGGTATTTTGCAAACACATAAAGATGCTCCCAGAGTTTTAATCAGCAATTCTCAACTCGTTCCTAACTGGGCCAACTGGAAACATTTTGATGAGCTTGAAAAAAAGGGGCTCATGATGTACGGCCAGATGACTGCCGGCAGCTGGATATATATTGGTAGCCAGGGTATTGTGCAGGGTACTTATGAAACTTATACAGCCATTGCTAACACTCACTTTTCAGCTAACTCTACACAATCTTCGCTAAGTTCAGTTCCCCCTTCAGGGGGCGGAGGGGGTTCCCTTAAACATACTTTGAACGTAACTGCCGGACTCGGTGGCATGGGTGGTGCACAACCTTTAGCAATTACCATGAATGAAGGTGTTGCCTTAATTGCTGAAGTAGAAGAGTGGCGCATTGATAAAAGAATTGAGACAAAATACCTTGATGAAAAATATACCAACATTGATGAAGCCATTGATGCTGCGCTAAAATATAAAGCCGAAGGCAAAGCGGTCAGCATTGGTGTATTGTGCAATGCCATTTATCTTTTAATAAGATTGCTTGAGCGGAATATAATTCCCGATACATTAACCGATCAGACATCGGCGCATGACCCCTTGGTAGGTTATGTACCTCACACCCT
>JAYTOS010000583.1:0-2184 GCA_043747705.1 Bacteroidota bacterium | reverse complement strand
TTGGCACGCAAGTAATGTAATAATTCCACCATGGGTTGATAGATCATTTCATTGTAATGCTTGCCACTTTTAGTATGTGTTGCAGTGGCCATCCATTTTATTACAGTTGAATCAAATGCTTCGGTGGTCATGCCTGCATGCGAAGCCATCACAATAGCAACCAATGCTTTTTCTCCACCGGCCATTACTGTTTTCATATCCCCTTCCAGCACTGCTTTTAAAGGTTGTTTTGTTTTCCACTCCGGGTGTAGCGGTGCCATTACTTTTACCTGGTCTAATGCAAAAGCTAATTGAAAGTACATGGGTTGCTCACTCCATAGCGTACCATCATTATCAAAGCAGGCAATGCGGTCGGCGACAGGCACAAAATCTTTACTGGCTGTATCGGTTGTTTTAGTTACAAATTCTATGATCGATTTTTTAGGGGAGCCATCATTCCAGGAGGGAAGTAAATTATTGCCGTCTGCATTATCCTTGTTTAGCTCAGTTGCTCTTTTTTCTGCTGTTTCCGGTTGGTTGTTGCAACCAACAATAACAAACATCAAACAAATAAAAATGACTGGTCTTTTTTTCATTTTATAAATTTATTGCAACTAGGATTTTTTACTATGCACTCTTGCACTGCAGTTTTTTGGGTGAATTACTCACTACTTATCTTCTTCCACATTTGCAACTTCATACATATCCTTCCCATTTTCATTAACAGGCTGGTAATAGGTTTCCCCCAATTTTACATAGGTTATTTCTCCCATTTTTACTTCTTCTCCTCCATCTGATACATGCAGCACCAAGGCTCCGGAAGTAGCCGGTACAACCTTGTAACCACTGCTGCTCTTTTCATAAAAGGCTCCGCCATAATAATAATTGATTACATTATCATCCAATGAAACGGTTTCGTAGCCGGTTGGAAGCGTTTTTATGGTTGCACCTACCGGTGCAGACACTACGGAATATCCACCATCAGCCTTTACATAAAATACACCCTGATCGTAATAATATTCAGTTGCAACATCTGCAGATACAATTTTAGTTGGCTGCTTGTAATCAATATAAAAATCCTGGTTAACTGTACTCAATCCAAAAGCTGAGGGATGATTGACAGATGACTGATTAACATTGTAAGAAGCATATACAGCGCCTGATGGTAAAGCCTGAGATTGGAAAGGGTTATTACTATTGTCCATTGGGTATGCAGCTGCCATGTCAAGCTCACCCGGCATATCATTGTCTACAGAAAGAATAATTGCTGTAGTTGCAAGTGTTACTACAAAAAATCCCCATGGGTGCCACATTGGTCCCCAAATAAACGGGTGGAAGGGATGAAAAACGAACGGGCGATAACACATATACCTGCGGCCTCCATAACGAAAAGGAGGCCTGGGGTAAGGGCGGAGATTTCGTCTTACAAGGGTATTCCGGCTATTGTTTACCCGAATGTTTTTACTATTGTCAACATTAATATTTACATTTTTCCTGCTGTTATCAATATTTAACCTGTTATTATTTGAGCCAATATTGTTGGTTTTATTACCTGAATTTCTGATATTATTATCCCCTCCACCATTCAGTTTGCCTACTCCACCATTATTCTGTCTGTCGCCTAATCCAGACAATTTGGGTTTATTTCCCTCGCTCGCCCTTGCACCAGGATTCAAATTTCCGGAACCACTACCAACTGCTGCTCCCTTTCCTTTACCCGGACGAATTTGAGCCATCAATTGCTCGTAAGGAAATAATAAAATAACTGCAAGCAATAATGCCCAGTAACCGGGTATCAATTTTCTAATTTTATTGTTATTCATTTTTTTTCATTTTAAAATTATAAATGTTTCTGTATAGTAAAAGCTGTTGAAGAACTAACTCCATTAGCAACAATTATTTGGTCTCAGAAAGTTCCCATAACCGGGAAAGATCAGGGTTAAGAATTATTTCTATCCGCCTGTTTTTCTCCCTTCCTTCCGGGGTATCATTTACAGCAACCGGGTTATATTTACCTCGCCCTGCCGCTGTAAGGCGGATTGGATTAATATAGTAGATGTCGTGCAACACCCTCACAACCGAATTGGCTCTTTCCGTACTCAACGACCAGTTATCCGCAACACCCCTTACAGGAATAGTATCGGTATTACCAACTATAATAGCTGTTACACCGGGATTGTCACGCATTACCTGTGCCACAGTATT
>JAYTOS010000582.1:0-2076 GCA_043747705.1 Bacteroidota bacterium | reverse complement strand
TGTTTCTGCCTGATCAACCGGAAAAACGATGGCAAAATTATGTTTGTATTTTACGGTGCGGCTTGAGCCACCTGTTGCGGTAGCGACCAATCCTCTTTTTTTGAGTGAATTGAGTGTAGCAATAACCGTTTCTTCATCATACTGCACAACCGGCTTTCTTGATGTTTTTTGATTACATGCTGCAGTGAGCCCATTAATAGTCATTGGATAATAATCAGGCGTAGTTTTAGCCTTTTCCATCAACGCACCGAGTACACGGATCTCGGCACAATCCAGTATGGGTAATGTTTGTAATGATTCCATCTTTAAAGGTAAGGTCAATTTCGTATTGATTTCCAACATGTGTGTGAGAAGAAAATATGCCTGCCATCGAATAAGAACCCTAAAACTTTCTAAACACCTAATGAATTATTTCCAGCGAAAAGTTGTGAGCCCTATTTTTCTGCAATGGGTGTCTTTGCCAACATTATCTCTCTCCATATTTTAGCCTGTCTATTATTTCTACCACCTCCTATCCTACCCAATGCACCGCTGCCAATTGACACTCCAATACCGCCACCGCTACCAAAGGAACCCATACCTATCCCACCGCCAATAGATACCCCGCCACCACCACCCCGCGAGCCTGATTGAGGAGGTAATGGTTCGAGCACAAAGCCAATCGCAAAACTTTTTCTGCCTGCATTACTTATATCACTCTTATTTAAAAAAGCACTGAGCGGCACCATCGCTTCATACACTAATTCACCTGCATTATTTAATCCGATACCTACTTCAATACCTTCTGCATTTGCTTTTCCGTAATCAAAATTTTGCTGGGTCTTTATGGTGTTAAAGCCAAACAGCAAATAGTCCTGTACCGCATCAAGGGCAACATGCTTATTGTTGCGGTATTCAGGCCGGTCGTTCATCATTTTATTGGCCTGGCGGGTTATATTACCCGTAGGGAAACTGATGCCTCCCGCACCGGGTTCATCTTTTACACCGTGGTTATTAAGATAAACGGTTAATCCGCCACTGAGTATCCGCTGGATAGTTGTTTCATTATTTGTACTGGCCAAAATGTAGAGGTTATCTTTATCATTGGAAACAGTATACGCGAAGTTTTGTTTTGTATCCAAATACATAAGCGGCTTAACCCAGTCGCTGTCATCTCCATTGATAAAAAGGATATTTGACTGCCAATGGCCTGGTTGAACAAGGTCAGGCTGCTGGCTATTATTGGAAGAACTACAGGCAGTAAATATTACCAGCATACCTACTATACTAAAAAATTGTTTCCGGGTTTGTATTTTCATAATCAGCACATTAAGAATGATACCGGCAGAATGCTCAATTGAATAAGCCTGTTGCCTCGTGCAAAGTTAGGATCCACGGGAAAGCAAATAACCAAAGTTTAGTTAATACCTACTGCCCACTGTACTTATTTCATCTTAAACATTTCCGAACCAGCCATCAGGAAACAACCTAATCCAAAGTCTTCAAAATCGGGCAGCCTTGTATAGTTTACCGGTTGTGCTTCTTTGGGTTCTTTACCGGTACCCTGTACATAAACTAAGAATCCGTTGGGATGTACACAATCCTTTATCAACGCGTTCCATACTTTGCAAGAGCTGGTTTAAATGTTTTTTTGTTGATTTATTTTGTTAACGTATAATATTTCAATGTAACCATATCACCGGGAACCGGTTGGGAATTCCAGTGTGCATGAATGGCAAGCGCGGCACCGATGGCTGTAGCCTGGGATACTGATGCAGCAAACACTTCCATAGCAGGGAATGCCGCTGCAAGCATATACATATACACCGGGTTTTGGGCAAAGCCACCGTCTACAAAAATGCGGGTACTTTTTTTAGCGGATAAGATGAGGGATGTTGATTTTTGTTGTTGGCAAATAATATCATAGATCAATTGATGATAGGCTTCTTCGTAGGAAACAAAATCAGTTATTGGTCTTTTTGTAAAGGCAGAAGTATGTAACCCCGTTTCAGCATCGCTGGTTTCATTTCGTTCTACTATCTTTTTAAATAAGGAAGGTAAAAATACAACCTGCTGATAATCATCAACAGCTACTTT
>JAYTOS010000581.1:0-1813 GCA_043747705.1 Bacteroidota bacterium | reverse complement strand
CACAAATTTCTTCTCGCCTGTGGATCAAGACCGGTTGTGGGTTCATCTAAAAAAATAATTTTAGGTTGATTGATCAAGGTAGTGGCGATAGAAAAACGTTGTTTCTGTCCACCACTCATTTCCTTGTATTTGGCTTTGGCTTTATCGCGCAGGTTTACTTTATCCAATAATGCCATTGGATCAATTACCTCATTGTATAAGCCCGCGAATAAATCGATCAACTCTACCAGGCTAAGGCTTGGATAATACCCTGAAGTCTGCAATTGCACACCAATGATCTTTTTGATTTCATTGGGTGATTTATCCAGGTTCCATCCGTCTACCCATACTTCGCCACTTGTTTTTTCTCTCAGCGTTTCAATGATCTCAAGCGTAGTGGATTTACCGGCACCATTAGGACCCAGCAAGCCAAATATCTCTCCTTCCAACACATCAAAACTGATACCTTTTACCGCGTGGAAATCGCCATACTTTTTATGTAGTTGCTTTACCTGAATAATTGTTTTGCGCATAGTTTAAAATTTATAGACCAACCCGGCCTGACTATTCGAAACGCCTATACCCAAAGCGGCTTTACTATTTTGTTGATTGAATAAAGTTACGGCCATTTGCAGGTTTCTTTGCCCCATAAATACCAGATACCCACCGGCTAAAGTTGTTGCGAAACCGCCACCCAGTAATGCCCAGCCTACACCCTTATCAGTATTGGAAGAAGACAACCTGCTGATACCCAAAATAGTAGCAATGGTACCGGTTATGCCTAATATCTGTCCGGTAATCTTATTGGATTGATGTCGTTGATATAACTCCATCAACGCATAATTATGTGTCCGGTAAAACAGTTGCTTAAATTGTGAACTGCCTTTATAAACAGTATCGTTATAAATGATAGTATTAGGTTTAGGTGCTACTACATAATTCATTCCTTTTGGGTCAATCCGTTGTTGTGCATTGGATGTAATACCTAACAGGCACAGGCTGATAAGCAATAAAAAAAATCTTTTCATTATTTTATTTTTGTTCCTGTAAATGTTTCTAATTCTTCCATCATTAACCTGCTGCCAATGAATAAAGCCGTACGCTGGTGCAGTTCGGTTGGCTGTATGTCCAGTATCCTTTGTTTACCATTTGTAGCCAGTCCACCGGCTACTTCAACAATAAAGGCAAAAGGGTTGGCTTCGTATAATAAGCGCAATTTCCCTTTGGGCCTATCTGTGGTACCGGGATACATAAAAATACCGCCTTTAATCAGGTTACGGTGTACATCAGCTACCATGCTCCCGATATAGCGTTGGGTATATGGGCCGCCATTCTCTTTTGTTTTTCGCTGGCAGCCGTCAATATATTTACGGATGGATTCGTCGTATTGAAAAAAGTTTCCGTGGTTTACAGAATAGAATTTACCGCTTTCCGGACATTTAATATTCGGGTAGCTCAAAGAAAACTCACCGATAGATGGGTCGAGGGTAAATCCATTCACCCCTCTTCGTGTAGCGTAAACAAACATGGTACTCGAACCATATACCACGTACCCTGCTGCTACCTGCCTATTACCCGGTTGCAGAAAATCTTCTCTGGTACAGGGCTTACCCAGTTCACTTACCCTTTTATATACACTGAAAATAGTACCGATAGACACATTAACATCAATATTACCACTTCCATCCAAAGGATCAAAAAGCACTACATATTTACTTTGGTTACTCACTTCATCATCAAATACCACAAAATCATCCATTTCTTCGCTGCCAATGCCCGCACAACTTATCCCATGTTTTAAAACGCCCATAAACTGGTTATTGGCAAAAATATC
>JAYTOS010000580.1:0-5143 GCA_043747705.1 Bacteroidota bacterium | reverse complement strand
GGAAACAAAAAATGCAGTAAATGTTGAATGGAGTGCGATAATTGGGTTGAGGCATATTGTTGTTCATGAATATTTTGGAATTAATTATAATGCTATCTGGAATATTGCAGTAAATGATATACCTGTGTTAGCACAGACGATTGAAAAATTGATAAATGAATTTGATTAATGAATAGTTTACTACTTGCTATTGACTGGGCCTTACTCATTGAAAAATTAATACTGATCGCGATCATTGTGTTTGCGAGCTTGGGTATTGCATTATATACCACTTTCGCAGAACGCAAAGTTGCAGCGGTATTGCAGGACAGGCCCGGTCCTAACCGTGCAGGCCCGTTTGGATTGTTCCAACCTTTTGCGGATGGTTTGAAACTGATCATGAAAGAAGAGATCATTCCCAATACGGCGAATAAAAGCTTGTTTATTTTAGGTCCAGGGTTGGCCATGACGGCTGCATTGATGAGTTGTGCAGTCATTCCCTGGAGCAGTCACGTAGAATTGTTCGACAGAAGTATTGACCTGCAGATAGCTGATATTAATATTGGCATATTATATGTATTTGGTGTGGTAAGTATGGGTGTGTATGGAATTATGATCGGGGGATGGGCTTCTAATAATAAATTCTCATTAATGGCTGCACTGCGAGGCGCATCGCAGGCCATCAGTTATGAACTGGCCATGGGTTTGGCATTGATCGCGGTACTGATGATCTCCGGCTCATTAAGTTTGAAGACAATCGTTGAACAACAGATGGGCCCCGGCCAATTATGGAATGTAGCCTATCAGCCACTTGGCTTTTTAATATTTTTTATCTGTGCTATGGCAGAGTGTAACCGTACACCATTTGACCTTCCCGAAGCGGAGAATGAATTGAATTTTGGTTACCACCAGGAATATTCATCTATGAAACTCGGGTTCTACCTGTTCTCAGAATACATTAATATGATCATGAGCAGTGCGATCATGGCCTGTTTATTCTTTGGAGGTTATGATATTCCTTTCTTAAATGAAAGCACACTGGCACCAAATGTGGCTGCGATACTGGGTGTGCTGGCATTGCTGACCAAAATCGCCATCTTTATTTTTGTATTCATGTGGATACGCTGGACAATCCCGCGTTTCCGCTACGACCAGTTGATGAACCTTGGCTGGAAAACATTGATACCGCTGGCATTGGTAAATATGCTGGCAACCGGTGCGGTGATATTGTGGCACCAGGGATGAGGTTTGGGAATAGTGAGTAGTGAATGGTGAGTAGTGAGTCGTCAATCATGAGTTTGATATACACTCACGATTGACGATTGATAAGTTAAGAACTAAAGTACAAGTGAGTGACACAGGGAACGATCAGGAAAGAGATAAAGTTGGGATCAATAGACTATAAAAATATTTTTGTTAACCTTTAAGCAGATAGCTTAAAGCATTAAGGGAGAGAAAAAAACATGCAGGCATTAACAAACAGGTCAAAAGCGGTAAGCCGTAAGCCCATGAACTTTATGGAGAAGCTGTATATACCGGCTATCGTTAAAGGCATGGCCATTACGTTCAGTCATATTTTTAAAAAGCAGCCGACCATACGTTACCCGGAACAGACAAGGCCATTCAGCCCGGTGTTCCGCGGGTTGCATGTATTGAACCGGGATGAGGAAGGGCGCGAAAACTGCACTGCCTGTGGCTTATGTGCCGTAGCTTGCCCCGCAGAAGCCATTACCATGGAAGCAGCAGAACGCTTACCAGGTGAGGAAAATTTATACCGTGAAGAAAAGTATGCGGCGAAATATGAGATTAATATGCTGCGTTGTATTTTTTGTGGCTTATGCGAAGAAGCCTGCCCGAAAGATGCGATCTATTTAAGCGAAACATTTGCACCGGCTAATTTTACCCGCAAGGGATTTATATATGGGAAAGAAGATTTGCTGATACCGGATCCCAAAACTGAACCTGAAGCGTATGCCAAGGCCAGGGGAAAAGATGCGCCGACGACAGCGGATTAATAATTAGCAAAGGATAATTAATAACTGGAAATCCAGTCATTAATTATGTATACTGATTATCAATGATTAATTAACATTATGAGTACGATCGAAATATTATTCTTTTTTCTGAGTGCCCTGGCCATCTTCAGTGCTATTATGGTATTGGTGAGCAAGAACCCAGTACACAGTGTGTTGTGGCTGATTGCCGTATTTTTTGCCATCTCGGGACATTATATTTTATTGAATGCGCAGTTCCTGGCTATTGTAAACCTCATCGTGTATGCAGGTGCCATTATGGTACTGTTTCTTTTTGTAATCATGTTAATGAACCTGAATGCAGAAACGGAACCACAGAAACATGTGTGGATGAAATTGGCCGGAGCAGTTTCGGGCGGCTGTTTTTTAATGGTGCTGGTATCATTGGTGCGCCAGGCAACAGATATGCAGCATAAAACGGCTTTAATGAAAGACGGCAATATCGGGTTGATCAAAAACCTGGGTAAAGCTTTATTCAGTGATTATGTAGTGCCATTTGAAATTTCGAGTGTATTATTTTTGAGTGCCATGGTAGGTGCTGTGGTTATTGGTAAGAAAGAATAAAACGCCTAACGCGGAAAGCTTAAAGCTGAACGCTTTGGTATGAGAATAATTTTTAAAATTCGTTCAGCGTTCGGCGTTGGGCTTTAAGCGTACAAAATGCCAATACAATATTACATTTATCTTTGTTTAGCGTTATTCAGCATCGGTATTATAGGCGTGTTAACACGCCGTAATGCAATCATTGTATTCATGTGTGTGGAACTGATGTTGAATGCAGTAAATCTATTGCTGGTAGCATTTTCAAAAATGCACTACGGCCAGGCAATTGGTGCGAATCCTGAAACAACAGTGGGGATAGACGGACAGCTATTTGTATTCTTCATCATGGTAGTAGCTGCAGCGGAAGTAAGTGTGGGGTTAGCCATTATTGTTATGATGTACAGGAATACACATTCGGTAGATATTAATTTTTTGAACAGGTTGAAAAACTAAACACGCAAAACGCTTAATGCTGAATGCCTAACGCTAAATGCGTGAAGCATTAAGCATTCAGCGTTCAGCGTTAAGCTTGACTGGTATGAGCAAACTCGTTTATTTAGTTCCTTTATTTCCCCTGCTGGGTTTTCTGATCAATGGATTGGGACGAAAATCTATGTCCAGATCATTGATAGGTATTGTTGGAAGTGGTACGATACTGGCATCATTTGTAGTAAGCCTACTGATCTTTTTTGATGTAAAAAATAATGGGGCCAGCGTTATTACCTTATTTGACTTTATCAATGTAGAAAGTTTTCAAATTGCTTTTGCCTTTCAGGTTGATCAGTTGTCTTCTTTATTCCTTCTAATCATCACCGGTATAGGGTTTCTCATACACCTGTATTCTACGGCGTATATGCATGAGGAAGAACCACAGCATTTTGGCAGATATTTCGCTTACCTGAACCTCTTCGTGTTCTCAATGCTCTTATTGGTATTAGGAGCCAACTATGTGATCATGTTTATTGGTTGGGAAGGAGTTGGTTTATGCTCTTACCTGCTTATTGGTTTTTGGTTTAAGAACAACACGTATAACTATGCTGCCCGCAAAGCATTCGTGATGAACCGTATTGGAGATCTTGGTTTTTTGCTGGCAGTATTCTGGTTATTGTTCAGATTGGGTACAGCTTCTTATGGCGATGTTTTTACGAATGTATCCAAACTCAGCAGTTTTGATATCACTGCCATCACTACGTTGTTATTTGTAGGAGCCATGGGTAAAAGTGCGCAAATCCCTTTATATACCTGGCTTCCCGATGCGATGGCTGGTCCTACACCGGTATCTGCATTGATCCACGCGGCCACAATGGTTACCGCCGGTATTTACATGATTGCCCGAAGCAATATTTTGTATACGATGGCCCCGGCTACGCAAACACTGGTGGCTGTAGTTGGTTTGGCTACAGCTATTTTCGCTGCAACCATTGCATTAAAACAAAATGATATTAAAAAAGTATTGGCTTACTCAACCGTAAGTCAACTTGGCTATATGTTTTTAGGATTGGGTGTTGGTGCATATACAGGGGCTGTGTTTCATGTAATGACGCATGCTTTTTTTAAAGCCCTATTATTTCTGGGTGCCGGCTCTGTTATTCATGCGATGCACCATGAACAGGATATCCGCAAAATGGGTGGGTTGAAAAAATATATGCCCATCACGCATATCACTTTTTTACTTGCCTGCCTGGCCATTGCAGGTATCCCGCCATTTTCAGGTTTCTTTTCCAAAGATGAAATATTGACAGCCGCATTCGCTAAAAACCCCATTTACTATTTTATAGGTATAGGAGGTGCATTAATGACGGCTTTCTATATGTTCCGGTTATATACCCTCACTTTCCTGGGAGATTTCAGAGGCACACAGGATCAGGTAAACCATATACACGAGAGCCCATCTGCCATGACCATCCCATTGATTATCCTGGCTGCTCTTTCTGTAGTGGGTGGTTTGATAGGTATCCCCGAAGTGTTTGCAAGCAATGCACATAGCCTGGAACATTTTTTAGCACCCATTTTTGCCGAGTCAGCAAAACTTGCCGAACACCATCACCTCGAAGCCTCACAGGAATATTTGATGATGGGTGGCTCTACGGTTGCTATCATACTCATTATTTTCTTTACAGTAAAGAGGTATAAAAAATATCAGGATACCGAACAGGTAGATACCGGCTTTTCAAAACTGCTGGAAAACAAATGGTATGTAGATGAATTGTACGACAGTCTTATCGTAAACCCTTTGAATGGATTGGCGGGTTTCTTCAAGAACATTGTTGAGAAAAGTGGTATTGATGGTATGGTGAACGGCGTAGGTAGATTGGTGGGATATGGCTCCAGGCAACTGCGCTTATTACAGAGCGGCCAGGTAGGTAACTATATTTTAATCATGGTATTGGCAATAGTGGTATTTTTTGTAGTATGGTTTAACGACCTGTCTATCATGCGTTTTTTCAGTAAAATATTTTAACAAGGTTTGCAGCGTTAAAGAAAGAATATGATCCCTGTTTTACTCATATTGATCCCATTAATTACCGGCCTGGTAAGTTTCTTTTTGAATGATGGTAATACGGCCAAAGGCTGGGCATTGCTGTCTT
>JAYTOS010000579.1:0-2840 GCA_043747705.1 Bacteroidota bacterium | reverse complement strand
GGATTAGATGCCACGCTGTTTAAGAATAAACTGGAGTTTACTGTTGAGTGGTATCAAAAGAAAGTGAGCGGGTTGTTATTCCCAGATAATATAGATCGTATCTATGGCGAAGCAACACCCCCCAAAATTAATATTGGTGATATGCAGAATACAGGTATTGACTTTAGCACAACTTACCATGGTACAGTAGGAAGAGATTTTAAATTTGATATAGGGGGTACTATTACCTCATACAACAATAAAATTATAGCCATGGCCAAAGATCAAAAATATTTTGATGGGCCAACGGTTCGTAATGTTGTTATCCAGCGCAATGAAATAGGTCACCCGGTATGGGCATTTTATGGCTACCAGGTAACGGGTCTTTTTCAAAGTGCGGATGAAGTTACAAAAGCGCCTACTCAAAAAGACGCCGCACCAGGATTGTTTAGATACAAAGATGTAAACAAGGATGGTAAAATTGATGCATCAGATCGTACTTATATTGGTAACCCAAATCCTGATTTTACCTATGGTATCAATATTGCATTTAGTTACAAAAACTTTGATTTTTCTTCCTTCTTTTTTGGATCTCACGGAAACGATATTTTTAATCAAACAAAATATTTTACCGATTTCCCCGATTTCTTTAAAGGAGCTATTAGTAAAGATGCGGCCCTTAATTCATGGACAGCCACTCATACTAACACCACGATACCTAAACTGCAAACTACCGGTGGATTTAGTTCTGACCTTGTAACCAACAGTTATTTTATAAGCAAGGGTTCGTACCTGCGTAATAAGCAAATGCAGATTGGTTATACTTTTCCTGCCAGGTTTATTGCAAAAGCGGGCCTTGACCATTTAAGGGTGTATGTGCAGGCTGTTAATTTGTTTACTGTTACAAAGTACAACGGGCTTGATCCAGAGTTATCAAGCAATGATATTAACAATACGCAAGGGTACAGTGTTGATCAGGGTAACTACCCACACGCAAGAGCATTTTTGTTTGGTATAAATCTTAATTTTTAATTAGTTAATTTTATAATATGAAAAAAGTAAATTTTAAAATACTGGTTCCCGTTTTTGTTACAATGATAGTAACGATAGTGTCATGTAGTAAAGGCTATCTGGATAAGCCACCGTTAGCCACGTTAAATCCTGCTGTTATGGCCAGCGAAGCTGGTGTGCAGGGTTTGTTAATTGGAGCTTATTCTTTGGTTGATGGCGAGGGAACATCAGGTGATGGTTTTGCTTCCGGCGCTTCCAACTGGTTATTTGGTGGAGTAGGTGGGGATGACGCTTACAAGGGTTCTGATCCAACGGATGTGGCAGACGGAGTAGGTATTGAAAATTGGTCAATTACTCCCACTAATGGTGCACTTTCACAAAAATGGAACATGTGTTATAGCGGTATTCAACGTTGCAATGATGTATTGAGAACTTTAGCAATTGCTACGGGAATACCTGCAACAGAAGTAGCTACCATTACCGGGGAAGCGAAATTCCTTCGGTCTTATTATAACATTGAATTGAAGAAAATTTTCAAAAATGTAATCTTTGCAGATGAAACTGTTATAGTCGGTAATAAAGAGGTTTCCAACGCTACAGACATATGGCCAAAAATTGAAGCCGATCTTACAGAAGCGATTTCAAAATTACCTGCATCACAGCCCCAGGTTGGCAGAGCTAATATGTGGGCAGCTAAAGTTATGCTGGCAAAAGCTTACATGTTTCAACAAAAATATGATGCCGCTTACACATTATTGAAAGATGTTATTGCCAATGGCCAAACTTCTAATGGTACAAAGTACGCATTGAAATCGCATTTGTATTCAAACTTCAATCCGGCACAGAAAAATAGCTCAGAATCTATTTTTGCTGCACAAACTTCTGTGCAGGATGGTTCATCTGTTGCCTGGGGTGGCGATCCAAATGGTAACTATGGAGATATTTTAAACTTTCCTTACAATGGTGGTCCTGGTGCATGTTGTGGTTTTTACAATCCATCACAGGATTTGGCAAACGCGTATAAAACAGACGCACAAGGGCTTCCATTATTGGATACTTGGTACAAAGATGCATGGGTAAGCGATCAGGCCGCACCAGCGTATACCGGTACATTGGATCCAAGAATTGATTTAACAATGGGCAGAAAAGGTATTCCTTATTTGGATTGGGGTAACCATCCTGGTGATGACTGGATCAGGAACCCAAAAGCAGATGGTCATTTTAGCCCAAAGAAGAATGTATATGCCGTATCGCAAAAGGGCGCATTTACTGATGTAGGTAGTGCGTATTGGGGACCAACGCAGTTGGTTGCAAACAATGTAAACATTATAAGGTTTTCTGATGTAATACTTTGGTCGGCAGAGTGTGCTGCACAGGCAGGCGATCTGATGGGGGCTGTCGGTTATGTAAACCAAATAAGAGCAAGAGCTGCCGATAAAACAGGCTGGGTTTATAAAAATAGTGACTATGATGCTGCAACAGCTACTTATAAAAGCCAAACCACTCCTGCTGACAATTATAGTATAGGGCTGTATCCCAGCTTTCCTAGTAAGGATTACGCTGTTAAAGCTATTCAGTTTGAAAGAAGGTTGGAACTGGCAATGGAAGGCAACCGTTTCTTTGATCTGGTGAGATATGGCACTGCCGATGTTGTATTGAATGCCTATAATACAAGAGAAAAAATTGCAAGAACATACAGGGCTACTTCAGTTTTTACAAAAGGTAAAAGTGAATATATGCCTATTCCACAAGGTGAGATTGATAACTTAAATGCAGATGGGAAGGTGAGGCTTGTACAAAATCCTGGCTATTAATTGGGTTTAAAATTTATTAAAATTGAAAGAGACAGG
>JAYTOS010000578.1:0-5340 GCA_043747705.1 Bacteroidota bacterium | reverse complement strand
TTCTGTCCATATACTTTTACCCCAACATCGGTACGGATACCTGTTGACAGCATATTAATGCGGTTAATAATCGGTTGCGTCCACCCATTGGTTACACCGGGTATTTGTAATTTGGAATTAAGTTCATTGATAATATCTTTTTTCTTTATGCCGTCGCGCCACTGGGCTTTTGGTTTCAGCAGGATAATCGTTTCAATCATACTGATAGGAGAATTATCTGTAGCTGTATTTGCCCTTCCGGCTTTGCCCAAAACATTTTGCACTTCGGGTATTGACTTAATAATTTTATCCTGCACCTGTAATATCCGTTTCACTTCTGAATTGGATACATCCGGGAGTGTAACGGGCATAAATAAAACCGAGCCTTCATCCAATGGTGGCATAAACTCTTTTCCCAGGCTCATCAGCAAAGGAATACTAACTAGTAAAGCAATGATATTGATCGCAATGGTTGTTTTTCGCCAGGTAAGGCATAGCCTGATAAGGGGTTCATATACTCTTTCCAATGCCCTGTTTACCGGATTCGAGCTTTCGGGCCTGAACCTTCCTTTCATGAAAAATGAAATTAACACGGGTGCCAGGGTAATGACCAAAACAGCATCCACAATCATGATGAATGTTTTGGTATAGGCAAGCGGACCAAATAATTTTCCTTCCTGGCCCGTTAGCATGAATACGGGCAGGAAGGAAGAAATGATGATAATGGTAGAAAAGAAGACGCCCCTGGATACCTGTTTACACGATCGCTCAATAATACCCATCCGCACGTCTTCAGGAATTTTTACATAGTCTTTTTTGAATATATTTTTCATTGCGGCGGTTTATTTGTTAGCTGGATTATTCTGCCATTCTGATAAATTCCGGTAAGCATTTTCTGACATGATTATCCCATTGTCAACAATCACCCCAATGGCCAGTGCTATACCCGTTAGTGACATGATATTAGAGGATACCCCAAACGCATTGAGTAAGATAAAACTGATGGCAATCGTTATCGGAATTTGTATAATGATGCTTACAGCACTACGCCAATGAAACAAAAAGAGGATGACAATTAAACACACCACGCCAATCTCCTCTATCAGTTTGCTTTTTATGTTTTCAATAGATGCTTCAATTAAACTACTCCTGTCGTAAGCCACTTTAAAACTTACGCCGGGTGGCAAGCCTTTTTGCACTTCACCCATTTTCTTTTTAACGGCGCTGATTACTTTTTCGGCATTTTCACCATACCGCATAACTACAATGCCCCCCACTTTTTCTCCCATACCATTTTCATCAAATATGCCAAGCCTCAGATCGCCGCCCATTTGAACAGAAGCCACATCTTTTACCCGAACAGGAATACCATTATAATTAGCCACCGCGATGCTTTCCAGATCTTCTTTATTTTTCACATACCCCAATCCCCGCACGATATAGGCCATATCACTCATTTCAAATTTCCTTCCGCCTACATCATTATTATTGGCTTTCACTTTATTCATCACATCCATCAGTGAAACTTTATAGAATTGAAGTTTCAGGGGATCAACCACTAACTGGTATTGTTTTTCAAAGCCACCGAATGAAGCCACTTCTGCTACACCCGGTACTGTTTGCAGTGCCAGTTTTACATACCAGTCCTGCAATGCCCTTTGTTCACCCAGGTCCATATTTTTCGCATCCATTGTGTACCAGAATACGTGCCCTACACCCGTGCCATCCGGCCCCAGGGAAGGTGTAATGCCGGGAGGCAATAAACGCTGGGCATAGTTCAATCTTTCCAGTACCCGGGTTCTTGCCCAATACACATCTACATTATCTTCGAAAATGATATATATAAAACTCATCCCGAACATAGAAGTACCACGGATGTTCTTAACCTTAGGCACTCCCTGCAGGTTACTTACTAAAGGATAGGTTACCTGGTCTTCTATTACCTGCGGGCTCCGTCCCATCCATTCCGTAAATACAATCACCTGGTTTTCGGAAAGATCAGGTATGGCATCTATCGGATTTTGATTCACAGAATATATGCCCCACGCAAACAGGCCGCCTGCCATCAGCAGCACAATGAGCCTGTTACGTAAAGCCAGTTCAATTACTTTTTGAACCATGGGTATAAGATTAAATGACTGTCAATTTTATTTCTTTGTTTTCTTTGCTACCAGTTTCATCCCGCATTTGGGGCATATACCGGGCTTATCACTGGATACATCCCCATCCATCGGACAGGTATAACCATTTACTATTTCTGATTTCATTCGCTCCTTTTTGGAAAGATGCAAATTCATTCCACACTTGGTACATTTGCCCGGTTGATCACTCACTATTTCCGGGTGCATTGAGCAGGTGTATTTAACTATGTCTGCTTTCATTTGTTCTTTTTTTGAAAGAGTCAAATTCATGCCGCACTTAGAACATTTTCCCGGTTTATCGCTTGTCATTTCAGGATGCATGGGACAAGCATATTGTACCAGCTTTACAGCATATCCTGGCTCTTTACCGCGTGCTGACTTATCGCTTTGTGCGTTAACAGATTGAATGGTTGCCAATGCAAACAGCATGGCAAACATCATTTTAAACGTTTTCATTTTATATGTTTTAATAATTGTGAAGAGATAGTATGAGTGATATCCTATCAATTTTCGAGACCGGTGATATTTATTTTTTTTGACAGGGCTATTTAACATAAATGCCCATTCCCGGCAGAAAGCCGGCAATTACAGAAGGGAAATCAAATACGAAAATCGCAGTTAAGAATGAAAATAGGAATCGTCCCTAATCGTGGAGGCGCATGGGCAACCGGGTTTCCTAAAACAAGGGAAGAAGCATACACAACGGGTAAATCAGAATAGGCAAAGGGAGTTGCATCTGAGGTAATATTGAAAAATTGAAAAGAGGCTTCAGAAATTTTTTGGTCTTTCTCAATCTGCAATGTTTTGTGTTGATCGTTACAGCAACCTTTATGTCCTGTTTTATCCATTCCACAAGTACCACATTTTATATCTTGCTTATTCAGCAGGTCCCAATTCTTCAGCTTCCCCATGCAGTAATGCACGTTAATAGTAGCCCCGCTTGAAACAGACAGGTATACAAAAGCTAATATGGTTACCAGAAACTTTTTCATCTTAGAACTATACAAAAGTAGATTTTTTTTCTCTTTATCAAAATTATACTGTGTTAATTTCCCCGAATGTTCATAGTTCCACCACTTGCCTGGATCAGTCCTTATTCATTCCACCCTGTTATTAAGGACAAAAAAGTCATACAATCCTTACAAAAAGTAACATTTAATATGTGAAAGCTCAGTGTTTTTTACGTTTGCCATATTTGTAGAGAAAGTATTCATTCATCATTAAATCTGGAAAGGAAGAGCCTATCTTCTTAAATACCCTGCAAAATCTATAGCAATAAGGTGGCTATTTTGCTACATTCGTTTCTTAACTGATTACTTTTATAAAATCCTTCCCCAATGCTGCGTATACCCCTCCTTCGAATTGCCTGTACTTTTACATTTGTTTTTTCGATGACCATCGCAAAAGCACAAATAATGAATACTCCACAGCAACCTGAAAAAGAGTTTCGCGCGGCATGGGTGGCTACTGTGGCTAATATCAACTGGCCAAGTAAACCCGGATTAAGTACAGCCGAACAACAAAAAGAAGCCATTACCTTACTGGATTTTTTAAAAAACCATCATTTTAATGCCGTTATTTTTCAGGTGAGGCCCATGGCGGATGCCTTGTATAAAAGTGAGCTGGAACCATGGTCCTATTATCTTACCGGAGAGCAGGGCAAAGCACCTGAACCTTTTTATGACCCGTTACAATTTTGGGTGGAAGCTGCACATGACCGCGGCCTGGAATTACACGTGTGGTTAAACCCTTACCGCGCCTATCATCCCACCAGTAAAGAGATCAGTGATAAATCTATTGTAAAAACAAATCCTGAATTGGTGGTGAAACTGCGACAGGGTTATTACTGGATGGATCCATCGAAAAAAGAAACACAGGATAAAACAGCTGCTGTGGTAAAAGATATTGTGAGACGATATGATATTGACGGTGTGCACCTCGACGATTATTTTTATCCCTACCCCGAATATAATGCTGGCGATGATTTTCCGGATGATGCCAGTTGGGCTACTTACCAAAACAAAGGTGGCAGTTTATCACGCGGCGACTGGCGGCGGGCAGCAGTAAATACATTGATAGAGCGTTTATACAAGGAAATTAAGGCTGAAAAGAAATATGTAAAATTTGGGATCAGTCCTTTTGGTACCTGGCGTCCCGGCTACCCATCTATTGTTGAAGGGTTTGATCAATACAATACGCTGTATGCCGATGCCAAATTATGGCTGAACAAAGGATGGATTGATTATTTTTCTCCGCAATTGTATTGGGCCATAAACCGGATGCCATTGAGTTTTCCGGTATTGCTGGGTTGGTGGTCTAAAGAAAATACAAAGCACCGTCATTTATGGCCGGGCATGAATGTGGGCGATACCAGTACCAAGGGTGTTAACGAAACTCTCAGTCAGATAATGATTACCCGCGGAATGATGCCCGAAAGTATGGGGGCCATTCACTGGAGTATTTCATCTGTCATCAGAAATACCAATTTGTCTAAAGCTCTGCTGGATGGTCCCTACAAAAAAGATGCATTGGTTCCGTCCAGTCCTTGGTTAGGCAGTAAATTGCCGGAGGCACCTGCTATACAAAAAGAAAGCACTTCAGATAAATGCAAAATAAGCTGGACACATGCACACCCGCAAACAGTTTTTAGATGGGTTATGTACACGCAATATGGAAATAACTGGACTTACCAGATACTTAGTAGAAATGAACATTCAGTTGAGCTTCTGCGAACCATAAAAGATAAAACCAACAAAGAAACTCTTTTAACCAAAGTAGCTGTAGTGGCGGTTGACAGATTGGGGAATGAGAGTGGGTGGAGTGAAGTGGAGATTATACAATGAGATCAATTAGTTGGCTTTTATTATTCTCCGGACAAAAAAATATCCATTAAAATAAGGTAATAAAGTTATGCGAGTTTGATGATTTTTTTATACGAAGGTTAAAGACTATAACGATTTACTGTATTATTTGTTCCACGAAAGTTTAACGACTATTCAGATTTTACACTTTTAATTCCCCAATGGATTTAACAGGTCCTGCATTTTATTGCTATTTATGCCTGTTTTGCGTGGAAAACGATAACGTATTGATAAACGGAAAATACCACCTGGCTTTACCCCTGTTTCGTATACGCTCTTGGTAATATCGTCCTGTTCAGTGAAGTTTAATTTACCGCCTAACAGAAAACCCGCATCTCCATTCACAGTAAAATCTTTAC
>JAYTOS010000577.1:0-1103 GCA_043747705.1 Bacteroidota bacterium | reverse complement strand
TCCTGCCCCATTTAGTTTTGCCATAAAACCAGGAGATGGGACTTCTGAAAATGCTCCTGTTGTGGCGCCATTATTCATAGGAGATGAACCATTAGTTCTCCCTGAAAAATAAATATCGGTACCAAGGGTACTTACCGAATTTAATTGAAGTGGATCGGTATTACCGTAGTAAGTACACCATATTTTTGAGCTTAAGTCTGGGCTAAATTTAGCGATAAAACCAGGTGCAATCGATGATAGTTTTGTTGGCTGATAACTACCTGGTGTAGCAATTATTTCGTTGCTTTGAAAATTCTGAAATCCTACAATAATAATACTTCCCTCGCTGTCAGTAGCAATATCTAGCATACTCATATCTGAACCAAAATAGGTACCTGCAAGTCTGTTGCCTTGCCCGTCAAACTTGAGGATAAATCCGTTGTTGTAACTTGTTGGTAGGGGTAAAGTGTGAAAATTTTCTTGAAAAGCACCCGCAGTGGTGATACTATTATTTCCTGCAATTGCTCCTCCTGCTATATAAATAGCATTGCTATTGGTAACCAATAACGCCAAATTATTAAGGAGAGGATTGCCACCACCATAATGTGGTATGTAGGTACTCCATTGCAAACTGCCCGAAGCATTGAATTTAGATAAAAAACCGTTACCTGAAAGAGTTACTGAATTGACTGAATCTGGAACACCTACTATCGAAGAATAATCAGATATGAATGCGCCATCAGTTGCTATCGCTGTGCTACTGTGTGTAAGACCCGTAATATAGATATTGTTGAGGTTGTCTACAGCAACATTAAGAATACCATCGCTTTTAGACCCACCCAAAAAAGTAGACCAAATAACCCCGCCATCAGGGCTAAACTTGGTGATAAATCCGTCGTTATAATTATAAATATTGTCTTCACTAATGGTTGTTTGGTGCGCATTAGGTGTTATGTATGGTTCGTAATACGCAGATGGATGAAATTCTGTGGAAGGAATAATAGGAAAATAAAATCTTGCAATAGCACCTACCACAATAATGTTACCGTCATTGTCTATAACAGAACCAAAAGCTCTAGTTGATTCTGGGAAATAATAGGTGCTCCAGATTTTCTGATAATCCC
>JAYTOS010000576.1:0-2550 GCA_043747705.1 Bacteroidota bacterium | reverse complement strand
CCCACAAATGATTTTCTTATCCATTTTCAGGAAGCATTAGAAATTATGGAAGAGGATTCATCAATTGATCTGATCAGGTTGTTTGCCAACTCTCGTTATCCCTATTTACGCCCCTATAAGAAACATTTTTTAGAAGTTCTCTATAAGCCCTGGTTTTTAAATCCGCATAAGATTTATAATTATACGGATAACCCTCATCTGCGAAGAAGCAATTTTTTTGAACGTTTTGGAAAGTATAAAGAAGGAATTCCCTCAGACAGAACGGAATATTTTATGTGTATATCATTCATTCAAAATAGAGGGAAGGCACTTTTTTTTGACAATTTTAAAGGTCTCTTTACACATGAGAACTCTGCCGATGAACCAAGTACGGTAACAAGAGGCAGTTGGCGCCATGGTAATAATCCTTTAACGGCCACTCTCCGATGGACCTATCGTATTTTTAAATATAATTACGATATTCATTTGGGGAAAAGATTAAAATAACGACACAAATAAAACACGCTATCATTTGAAAAATGATCGTTTTTGTTTAAGTGGGTTGTGTTGACGTATTTATCGCAGGGAATATGATAAGACCAATCCGGGTCAAGCCCGCAATCATTTTTTGATTATACATTTTCAGACTGAAACAACGCAGGTATTGTTCTTAAAATGATACAGATATCATTTCTGAAACTATGTGTTTTAGCATAGTTATTATCCAGAGCAAGCCTTTCTTCTTCAGACATTTCGCCCCTGCCTCTTTTTTCAACCTGCCATAAACCTGTAATTCCCGCCGGAGCCAAAAAGCGAAGAGCGTATGCATCCTTAGTTATTTTTTCCGCTTCATATAAAGGCAGAGGCCTGTTTCCTACGATAGACATATCTCCGATAAACACATTCCATAATTGGGGCAGCTCGTCAATACTGGTATTACGAAGGAATTTTCCCAGCTTAGTGATCCTTGGATCGTCTTTAATTTTAATAAATGCAGAATTTGTTTTTTTAGCCAGCTGGGCCTTATATATTTTCTCGCAAATCATTTTATTATCTGCAAAAAGTGTATTCTGGCAAAGTGTATCAGCAGCCTCACACAAATCGCATAATTCTTTAACAGGGCCGGTTTTCTTTTTTTGTGGATTGTCTAAATTATATTGGTTCAGGTGCGAAAGATCTTTCAATTTGGCATCAGCGCCCGTAAACATCGAACGAAATTTATAGAATTTGAATATTTGGTAGCCTGAACCAACCCTTAATGAGTAATAGAATACTTTACCCTTCGATTCAGCCCGGATAAGAATAGCAAGTAAAATAAATAAAGGGCTCAGGCATAATAAGGCAAGTCCCGAAAAAAAGATATCAAACAGCCGTTTGCCAAATGGCAGTTTGTATGGCTGTACCGGGCTAACATTAGGTGAACGGTTCCTGAAATTTGCAATCACATATGGAATACGTATCCGTAATGCCTTCTTATCGGGGGAATTGGTAAATATTTCTGCTATGCCTTCTTTCATAGCCAGCGTTTGCTGTTCTTCATCAATATTCTCAATAAGAGCGATGAAAGGGATATCCTTATAACCTAATGAGGTTAAGGTTTTTAACAAAGCAATTCCATTTATCCCCCGAAGCTCATCGTCTGAGATAATTGCTTTGTAAACCGAACCGTGCTGTATTGAATAATGACAGGCAAGGCCATTGGCAAATGTATCTATCGTAAAAAGACCCTCCAGTGCCGCACCTATATATAAAGTAAGGGAGGGTTGCATAGTGATCAAAGCAATCTTATTATCAGAATGCATCTGCGTCATAGCTTTGTTTTTATTTTTTACCCATCCTTCTCAAAATACCATTCACCCTGGCTGCCAGTTCCCTTGGGCTGAATGGCTTAACCACGTAATCATCTGCTCCGGCTTCCAGGCAGCGGGTTCTGCTCTCAGAGCTATCGTTGCCCGATAACATGATCATTGGTATATGATGCAGAAAACCACTTGCACGTACTTGGTCGATCAGCTCATATCCGTCCATCACAGGCATTTCAAGATCGGAAATAATAATGCTGGGGATATTGCCTTCCTGCATCCAGTTTAACCCATCCCTTGCATTACTTTTAGTTACTACAGTAAAGCTTGCTTTAAAAAATCCTTCAAGTATATGTAGAATAGTTGATTCATCATCAATGGCTAATAAGGTGAGGCGCTTATCTGCTAAATTCATAATATGCTATTTAACTTGTCACGAATGAGTCATACCGGCTAACTATTGAATAGGGGTAAGGCATTCTCAATAGAAAGTTATATAAAATACCCTTTACTGCAAAAGTATCTCTATTAAATATGGCAAAATAATAATCGGCAGATGAAAATATAGATTATTCGGGGGATTTTTCCAACTGCTTAATGCGTTGTTTTAAAGCGGGAGTGTCTTTGCGTTTTTTTGGTTGCATTGGAGTCAAAGTTACAGCGCCTTTTCCGAGTGTTCTCTTGTAAATCCTAACCCAATTTGTTAGAATGTGAACATTAGGCAACCCATACTTTTTCATCAACTCCTTTGGGGATTGATTTTGATAAA
>JAYTOS010000575.1:0-2809 GCA_043747705.1 Bacteroidota bacterium | reverse complement strand
CGCACAACGGATATTTTTGACAGTCCCATTGTAAAAGCGAACAAATCCAATAAGGCAAAAGGTGATTTATTTATATCTATTCATTGTAATGATGTCAATGCCATCCGGCATACCGAAATAACTGGGTATACTACTAAAACAATTAAACGGAAAGGCAAGAAAATCAAAAAAAAAGTGCCGGAATACCGCACCTGGTTTACCCCTAATCCGGCCCTGGGAACCGAAACCTATATTTGGGGGGTGGGCAAAACAAAAGACAAAGAAGATGCATTGATGGAGAATAGTTACAGCGATACAGCCCTTCTGGTAATTAATACTTCCGACAACCCTGCCATGCGCATGATCAATTCTCTGCGAACATCCGAATATGCGCAAAGAAGCAGAAAGCTGGCAGAAACCATAGAAGAAGAATTTGTAAAAGCAGGCCGGGTAAGCCGTGGGGCCAAACAAAGAGATGAAAAGGGTATCTGGGTTTTACAGGCTGTTGCCATGCCCGCAGTTTTGGTTGAAGTGGGTTTTTTATCTAATGCCGAAGAAGAAGCATTCATAACGAGTGAAGATGGCCAGCAACGAACAGCCGAATCAATCGTAAAGGCTTTAAAACGCTATCGTTATTCCTTGGAAGCACAGGTAAATGGTAAGTCTGCCGATTCTAAATAAAATTCAGGCAAACCATTTAAAACAAAGTGCCACCAATGCATAAATACAGGTGGCAATAAAAATACCTGTTGCCGTTTTGTCTTTCTGTTTATTGATGTATAGGGTAAACACAATCACATTTACCACCAATGCAAGACTGATAATGCCGGATAAAAGCGATTTCTGCATCATCAATACCTGGAAAAATTCTTTCAGGGTAAATAGCCGGAAGCGCATAAGGTAATAGCCGATAAAACCTGCAAAAGGTGCAAGGAATCCTACAATTAATCCCAGTTTCAGGCTGTCTTTTGCTAATATCAAAATTTCCAGTTTTTTTCTAATTTCTTTTTCAATTCGTAGTTGGTAAGGTCAAACTGAACGGGCACTACACTTACATAATTATTTTTCAAAGCCCATACATCGGTATCTCTTCCTTTATCGAAATTGATAAACTCCCCGGTAAGCCAATAGTAACGGCGGCCATGCGGGTCCTTGCGCTCATCAAATTCTTCTTCATATTTTGCATAAGCCTGCCTGCATATTTTAATGCCTTTGATCAGTTTGTCATCTCCTTTCGGAAAATTAACATTCAGGCATAAATGCTTGTCGTTTTGCTTACTCTTTAAAACATGTTCAACCAGTATCCTTGCATATTTTTTGGCAGCTGTAAAATCGGCATCAATACTCAGGTCTAATAAACTGAAGCCGATACTGGGAATGCTTTCAATGGCAGCTTCGAGGGCAGCCGACATGGTACCTGAATAAATTACATTGATGGAATGATTGGCTCCATGATTAATACCACTGATGCAGATATCAGGTTTGCTGTGTATCACTTTATCTACGGCCAGCTTCACGCAGTCTACCGGTGTACCGCTGCAGCTGTAAGCTTCCACATCGTCAAACACATTTACTTTTTGCATCCGCAGGGGATGCCCGATGGTGATGGCATGTCCCATGCCGCTTTGGGGTTTATCGGGGGCAACTACAATTACTTTGCCCAGCCCTTTCACTGCTTCTACCAATGCCCGGATACCGGGTGCGGAAACGCCATCATCATTGGTAATCAGAATTACAGGTTGTTTTTTCTTCTTGGCCTTTGTTTTTACCATAGATGCAAGATACAAATAAGATTTTTCGCAGATGTTAAACCCGGGTAAAATTCAGGTATTATATATTTTCTGTGAACCTTTCTTTCCTCCATCCCTCTGTGTTGAAAATAATTATTAAAGCTTTAGTGATGTTTTTTAACCCAGAGGGATGGAGGAAAGAGAGAGGTTCACAGAGGGTATTTGGGGGTTATTATTTTTTCCCGCTACTGGATTTGGGTGCAGGGAAATATTTGAAGATGGGAAATACAACCGGTTTGGTGGTAACCCCGTTTTGTTTAAGATAGTCATCAAAGAAATTCCAGGTAAGTAACCCATCATCCGATTGAGGTTCGAGCATGTAAAAGATAAGGTTGGTAAGGGGTTGCGTCATATCTACTTTATAATCCCCTTTTTGAAAACTGCGGGTGGCGGGTTGAAATTTTCCTTCTGCAGATGCCATCAAATGCCCTTCAAATTTGCGGGAGGCTTTGGTGAATTTGTCAACTGTAAATACCTCACCGCTGAATGTTTCGTCTTTTTCCAATTTCTCCACTTTCACTCCCTGCTTCATCAGGTGCTCTGCAATCACTGATAAGGCGGCGGGTATGATGTACCCCCTTGGTATGGTGCTTTGAACCGTATCTTTAAATTCTCCGTAATAAGTCACACTATCATACATAACCACTTTGCCTGTTTTCACAAGGCTGGCAGTGCCATCGGATTTTAGAAAACTGTTATACTCATAAGTTCTGAAACCATTTAGTTTCTTAGGTGCAGGAACCATTTTAAAGCGAACCCCTTTTTTTACTTTCCCGGCATTGGCGATAATATTTTTAATGGCAGCCGTTTCCGCATCATGATTGATTTTGGTAATTTCTCTGGCATGTTTGTTACAGTAGTCCAGTATCTCATAGGTAAAAACATAGGTACTGTTTATACGTTGATAAAAACGGTCGTGTGCGAAAGCTTCACTCAAAATAGCCATACGGTTGCGTAAACCAAACTGGTTAATAATATAGCGTGGATGATGGTTATAGGTATAAAAATTCTTTGGAGGCCAGGCTTCCCTCAAATTATAA
>JAYTOS010000574.1:0-2240 GCA_043747705.1 Bacteroidota bacterium | reverse complement strand
GAGCCAACGGTATTCACCGATTCAAAACTAATTGCTTTTGTGGTGTCGGGCTTTTTGGTAATGTAATTGACCATGCCACCAAATTGTGCACCGTATTGTAAAGAACCGGTACCTCTGACCATTTCAATCTTTTCGAAACTTTCCATGGGTGCACTGTAATGGCTTGCCGGATAACCATACATATCTGAATTGATGATTACGCCGTTTTGCCTGATATTATATTCCCAGCTTCGGTGCGGATCCAGGCCATGGGTGGCAATATTTAACTGGTTTCCGCTGCCATCCATATCATACACAAATACACCTGGTATCTTTGCAAATAACTGCCTGCCTGTTTTTAATGCGATGTTGGCATTTGTTGCAGTAAGTGTTATTACTTCGTTCTTTTTACCCGCATTAAGAAAACCATTTTGCTCTTCGGGCAGGCGGTTAATATCATTGCGCTGCCATGTTTTAATGGTTACTTCTTTCAGGCTCTTTGCTTTGGCAGTATCATTTATTTTTTGTGCAAAAGAACTGCTGAAAGTTATAATGGCGGTTGTAAAAATTAAAATCTGTTTCATGTTGTTAAATTAACCAATTATCAAAAAATAATTTTGATACCTGGCAAGCGTTAAGTATTTAATAGATATAACCCGTTTTACACAGGTTATATCTATTAAATTTCAATTTACTCCGCCCCGTCAATATGCCCTCTTGCAACCGCATAACTACCAACTTTATTACCGGTAGTTATGCCAACTTCACAATCGCTGCGTGCATGTATAGCACCATACATACGGGAGACAGAAGCTTCTTTTGCCATATCAATATAAGCCTGAGCCCTACCTGGAATTATATACCCAAGTACGGTTGACGCTGCACCACTGAAAGTACTGTGCCCCGAAATATATGCAGGAAAATTAGGCAGCCCAATACCTGTTTTAATACGTGGATCAACCTGCATCGGACGTGGATTATAATAAAAATTCTTTGCATCCCAACAAACAACCCCCGCATCCATAATCGACATATTCAACAAGGCCATATTGCGTGCCCACCTGGCTTCACTAAAATTTTGCTGGGCAAAATCAGTAGCAGCAATATAATTCCAGTGACCGGGCGGTGTATAGGTTCTGATACCGTCGGCCCAAAAATCTGCTATGCGTAACTGCTCTCTTGTTAAGTTTTTGGTTATCTGGTATATCTCCTCTGTTTCATCTTTAAATTTTTGTGAGCTGGTAGAAGGAGGAGGCCCCGGACGAATGGATGTTACCAATGTTAACGAATCGAACAGGAATGTTTTTACTGCACCAAATACCGGTAACATGGGCGGACGCTCTGGAGATTCCTGGCTAACCCATGGTGTTTCGCCTCTGGCAATACAATCTGATTTTAGTTTTGACCAAATGGTTGCATTACCAACCGCAGCACCTGCCCTATCGCTCCTTGCACGGGCTATAAATTTGGCTGCCACTGCTTTGCCCAAAGTTTCGCCTGCATCTAAATCGCTACGCACATTGGCTCCTGCAATCAACCGGGCTCTTTTATGTTCTTCGGCTTTTTGATTAATAAAATCCTGGTCGCCGGGAAATAATAATTTCAATAATTCAACCGATGCCCCCATCACCACTGCATCTTCGCTTGGGTAAGATGGTAAGGTTGATTTAGGTAATAAGGTTTGTATGGTTGCATCAACTGTAAATGGTGCCGCCCGGTTATACTGTTGTTTATAAAAGTAACCGGCTATGCAGGCATCATATTGTGCAGCACTTAAATAAGCATAGGCCCTTGCCGCATACGGTGGATTGGCAAATGGAAATGTTGGGTATGCCAAAGGATTGCCTGCACTTGGTATGGGATATGAGCCATCAGCATTTTGATAAGGCGCCAGGTTATGCACTGCCACCAGTTCTCTCATAATTTCGTTCCAGCGCAACACAGCCCCAGCGCCCCAGTAATTCACCAGTTTTCTTTCATCAGCCGTAATATCCTTCTGAAAACTTTTTATTTCGTTAAGCTGAATAACATAATCCGGCGATGTGGTTGCAATGGGTGCTGCACAGGCAAACTCATTGGCAGTTGCAAGTAAAATGGGTTTCCATGTTCCTGCATTGGCATCTACCCTTGTTGGGTTAATCATCGGGTAATTCATGTTCGCCTCATCTATACTTTTTGAACAGGAATTAAAAATAGCCGAACCCGCAATGAGGCCCGTTACTATTATGGCTAAAAATATTTTTTTCATAATTATTTATTTT
>JAYTOS010000573.1:0-1304 GCA_043747705.1 Bacteroidota bacterium | reverse complement strand
AGGGTTTTTATTTTCTCGGCCAGTTCTTCATTCGCATCGCGGATATGTTTTTCAGACAGTTTTATTTCCAACTGCTGCATCTCAATTTCCTTGTTGATTGCTTCAAACTCACGGTTGTTCTTAACATTCTCGCTTTGCTTTTCGTATTTGGCAATCAAGGCTTCGCTTTCTTTGATAGCAGTTTTCTTGCTTTCAATAAACTCGGTAATGCCGTTAATTTCTTCTTCTACGCGGGTTTGGCGGCTCGACAGGCCCTGGATCTCGTCTTCCAGATCACTTACTTCCATCGGAAGTTCACCCTTCAAAATCTGGATCTCATCCAGTTTGCTGTCAATCTTCTGCAACCTTAACAGGGTTACCAATTTTTCTTCAACAGAGAAATCTTTAACTGATGCCATAAATGGTTTGTTGTTTGTGTTTGTAGTTTGAAGCTTGTTGTCCCGGCTTTACCTGTATGGCATCGCCTGTTGTGTCACTCACTTCGGGGTTCAGAACTTTCCTCAGCCCAGAAAGTAGTTAACCGGGTTGGTTTTCACTCCTGATTTGAGGACGGCAAAGGTAGGGAATTTCGCCTGTAAAATCTCAATCAAAAGGTCGGTAGTAAATTGTTCACTTTCCCAATGCCCGATATCGGCCACTACCAGGCAGTTATCGGCATCGAAAAACTCATGGTACTTTATATCGGCTGAAATATAAATATCCGCACCTGCCGAAATGGCCTTTCCTATCAAAAAACTCCCGGAACCGCCGCAAAGAGCCACTTTTTTAATTTTTTTGCCCAATAATGGCGTGTGCCGGATAACTGTGAGCTCGAAAGAGGTTTTAAGCATGTGTAAAAAACCGGTTTCGTCTAATTCTTCTGGCAATTCGGCAAGTAGTCCGCTTCCAACTTGTTGATTATCATTATATAAGGAAATAACATCGTAAGCCACTTCCTCATACGGATGGGCAGCAATTAAAGTTTTTACCAGGGAATGTCGCAGGTAAGCAGGAAAAACGACTTCTATTTTGGTCTCTTTTTCTTCGTGCCGTTTGCCGGGCTCACCCGCAAAAGGGTTGGTTTTATTAGAGCCTTTAAAAGTGCCCAATCCATCGCTGTTAAAGCTTACTTCACTGTATTCACCTATATTTCCGGCACCGGCCTCAAAGAGAACAGATCTTATCTTTTCGGCCACCGAAACAGGCGCAAAAGTGACTAATTTCATTAATTGCCCGGCTTTGGGCAGCAAAACCTGGCGATTAATTAATCCCAGCCGGTCGGCAATAGTGTTATTAACACCATCTAATACATTATCCAGATTGGT
>JAYTOS010000572.1:0-9985 GCA_043747705.1 Bacteroidota bacterium | reverse complement strand
GTAAAGAATACCCTGCTTCACATTTTAAAATCATCGATTAGCATAATATGCATCATTCTTTTTGCGATTTATTTATAGTCACTTTGTTAATAGCTTAATCTTATTAAAGCCATCAACTATGAAAAATACAAATAGGTTTTTACTTGCCATTGTGCTAGTAGTTACTACTGCATATGGTGTTGCTGCACAGGCAACAACCAGTGCTACAGCAACAGCCACCATCCTTACTGCCATCAGCATTACCAAAACAACGGATATGAATTTTGGCAACATTTCGGTTCAGTCCAGTACAGGTGGCACCGTGATACTGAGTACTGCGGGCGTTCGTTCTACAACAGGTGGAGTAACCTTGCCTGCCACATCAGGAAGCGTAACAGCAGCATCCTTTACTGTTGGGGGAGAGGGTTCTTATACCTATTCCATAACACTTCCCACCGCTTCTCATACTATTACAAGCGGCGCAAATACGATGACGGTTACTGCATTTCTCAGTAACCCATCGGGCACAGGTACACTTATTTCAGGTTCGCAAACACTTTCTGTAGGTGGTACATTACATGTTGCAGCTGCTCAGGCAAATGGCCTTTATGCATCAGAATCCGGTTTCAATGTTACCGTCAACTATAATTAAACATTCAATTAACTAAACGATATGAAAAACAATACAACCACCATTGCACTGAACTATTCTGCTTTACGCAGATACCTTTTCACTTTGGCTATCAGCATGGTATTATTTCTTACACACAGCTTATTTGCACAAGGCAGCCTTCTGTTAACGCCCAAAAGAGTGGTATTTGAAGGCAATAAAGTAAGCGAGAGTATTAACCTTGCGAATTTGGGTAAAGACACGGCACGATATGTTATTTCACTCGTACACCTTCGTATGAGAGAAGATGGTGGTTTTGATGAAATATCGCAATCGGAAGCCGGAGAATTTTCTGCGGAACCGTATATCCGTTATTTCCCCCGCACAGTTACATTGGCACCCAATGAAGCACAGGTAATACGAATGCAGTTTGTAAAAAAAGCAGTACAAATGGCTAAAGGTGAATACCGGGCGCACCTCTATGTAAGGGCACTGCCTAACCCAACACCCCTGGGTGAAAAAGAAACAGAACAATCCACTTCTATTGCAGTTAAGCTGGTACCCGTTTTTGGGATCTCAGTTCCTGTCATCATTCGTGTTGGCGAATCCAATACGGCTACCAGCATTACGGGGCTCAGTCTGAAAACATCAACAACAGACCCGCCTGATCTTTCACTTACATTAAACCGTTCAGGTAACATGTCTGTATATGGCGATATATCTGTGAAACATATAGCCCCCAATGGAAAATCCACATTGGTATCAATTGTAAAAGGGCTGGCAGTATATACACCCAATCAACTGCGATACATGCTATTACCACTTGATAAGTTCGTGCAAGTAAATTATCATACAGGTAAACTGGTAGCACAGTTTACTACGAATGTAGAAGGAAAAGATAAAAAGACAGCCGAGGCAGAACTGGTATTGTATTAACAAACAAAGAAAATGTTTATGCAAAAGCGCATCATTCTATTCTGTTATCTCTTTGCGCTGTCCATCACCCTGCTTAATGCGCAAACGGTGGTGGTTACTGATGATTCAACTTATGTAAGCGGGCAGGCATCTGCAGTGCTTGATTTGAAGTCAACCACAAAGGGATTTCTGCCACCACGTGTAACTTCTGTACAAAAGTTAGCCATCATTTCTCCTGTAGCGGGTTTATTGGTTTACCAGACCGATAGCACTACGGGTTATTATTTATGGACCGGAACGCGGTGGGATCCACTGGTAAGTGGTTTGGGTGGCAATGGTTCACCGGTTATTAAAACAACGGCTGCAACACTGCTGAAAACAGAAACCTTTGTTCTTGCCTCCAACGATATCATCCTCACCTTGCCTGTAATTATTTCGGCAGATAATGGGTTGAGTATTTCTGTTAAGAATATTGGTTCGTACACGCAACTGGTGCAGGTAAAAGGCAATGGTGCAGCAACGATTGATGGAACCGTTTCATTAATTAACCTTACCCGCTGGCAGGCAAGAACATTTGTAGCCTATGAAGGAAACTGGTTGCTGAAAGAAAAAATAAATGGCCGAACGACTACTGAGTATGAAGTAACTCCCAATGGCAGCTGGACTACCATTCCGGAAATACTTGCTTATCTGTCAGTACACATGAGTGCGCCTTCTGTGCTAAGGCTTGGGAGTGGCACACATTTCCTCTCAGCCACACAAAACATTAATCTGCCCTATTTTCTTACCATTACCGGGCTTGACTTTAGAGAAAGCACCATATCGCCGGCTACGGGACTGGCAGGGTCACCTATGTTCAGCTGCACATCCCAGGTATATTTCAGGCATATTAAATTTGATGCCACTACTCTTGCAAATTATGGAACGGCTGTTAATGAAGATGCTATCTGGCTTACCGGAAGCCAAAACCTGGAGTATGGTATTGAAAGCAACGAGTTCAGAAATTTTAATAAAGCATTAGTAATAAAAAATAATATAACTGTAGCAGTTTTCAGGTGCAATATTTTCAATTCTGTTGGCCCGGGTATTGAAATTGCGGCCGGAACCTCGAGCGGACTTATATTCAAAGTTTCCGAAACAAATTTTGTCAATTGTGCTAAAGGTATCAACCTTTTATCCTCGCTTAAGGCCAGTTTGGCTATTGGTAACTGTACCTTTCTCCTGGGAACACCGGCACAAGTATGTGTAGATTATGCGCCTTTAACATTTACACCTTTTACATCATTATTCATTGCAAATAATCTGTGGAATATCGTCGGTATTTTTATCCAGGGATTTGATTTTACCCGTTCAGATGGAAGAGATGCCAACGCTTATGTAGAAAACAATACCGGGGATATGGATCATAACCCTACCTGCAAGATTAATGTGATCAATAACACTACTACTACTTCAGCTGTAAGCGCAGCTACCTGGTACAAAGCAAGCTGGATCAATACATCTGTTAATACAAGTAAATGGTCCGTCTCGGATAACCGCATCACCTTCCTCTCACAAAATAAAAGAGATGGGTATGCAATTATTTCAGGCGATCTTTCTATAACGCATAATAACAGAACTGTTTCTATTGCCATTGTGAAGAATGGCGTTTCTGCCAACGTGAATGGAGAAACTACCCTGCGTGTGACAACAGCCAACCAGCCTTTTCAGTTTTCAACGGTAATCTATCTGCAGAATATTAATAAGAATGATTATTTCGAGCTTTGGTTCAAGACGGAAAATAATGACGAGATTGTAAATTTTCAGGATATACAGTGGTTCACAGAAACAAAATAAAATGTATGCTGCCATCCAAATATATCAGGGTCCTTTTTGGAGTATGCATGGTATGTCCGTTGTATATGCTGGCGCAGGGTATACGTATTCCGGCAGGCGCATATGTAATAGCCAACCAGGGAAATATTGTTACAAAAAATAACTGGATCAATAACGGGACTTTCACACACAATGGCGGAACTGTTTTGTTTGCAGGTAACATGCAGCAAATAATCGGAACGAAAAGTAATTCCTTCAACAACCTCACCATCCTAACAGGAAGCAATACAACGATAGGTTCTTTTGGGCATTCGCTTAAAGGAATACTGAAATGCGATGGAATACTTAACGTTAATAATAACTTTACTTTACTTGCCAATGCTACACAAACTGCATTGATTGATGGCAGTGGTGCTGGAGATGTTTTGGGGAACCTTACCATGCAGGGATATCTTTTAAACGGGTTCGGTTACAAGTACCTCGGTTCACCCTTTCAGTCTGCTACGGTGAATGAAATGTCGGATGAGGTAAATCTTACCGCAAGCTTTCCGTCTGTTTACCAACACGATGAAAACCAGGCATCCAATGGATGGATAACTTATACTACTGCTGCTAACGCATTGGTGCCGATGCGGGGATACGCTTTTCAATTGGGCAATAATGCGGGAGCAAAGAAAATTGACATGAACGGAGTAGTTACCAACCGAAACGTTTCACTTATACTCAATAATAACAACCGCACGTATACCAAAGGATTTAATCTGGTGAGTAACCCATACCCGTCACCCATTAATTGGGATGTTGCTACCGGATGGACAAAAACGAAAATAGACAATGCCATATATTATTTTGATGCGGGTATTACTGATCAATATGGCGGTATCTACACAAGCTACATTAACGGTATATCCAGTAATGGAAGTGCCAACAATATTATTCCGGCTATGCAGGGTTTTTTTGTGCATGTATCTGACGGAACCTATCCGGTAGCTGGCACACTGGGTATGACTAATGCAACAAGGATTACAGTACCCCCGCAAACATACAGGCAACTTAATGGGATAGAATCTTTTCGTTTGCTGAGGCTCCGGGCATCAATGGGTGCTAATGCTGAATCCGATGCTGCCGTAATTTATTTCCAGGACACGGCTACCGAAAAATTCGATACCCAACTGGATGCGCTGAAGCTTATGAATACCACCAGTTTCGTCCCCAGCCTTTATACAATAGCTGCTGATGCAAAAAAATTATCCATTAATGCCTTACCATTACCTGCTATTGAAATGCGCATACCCGTTGGTATTCAAACTATGCAGGATGGACAGGTATCTTTATTTACTACTAATATGAAGGCATTACCTGCCGATCTCTTTTGTTACCTCTACGATGCTGTTACCGGCATATACCAAAACGTGAAAGAAAACATCCGTTTCCAATACTATCTGCCCGCAGGTACCTATGAACAGCGGTTTGTTCTGGTATTCAGCCGTATGCCTATTGTGCAACAGCCATTGCCAACAGATCCTGGCGCGGTATCCTCTTTCCAGGTATCGGGAACGGGCCGCAATATCCTGCTCACACTTAATATCCCATCTGGAGAAAGAGCGGTTATACGGTTTATTAATACTGCTGGCCAGGTATTGTACAGTAAAACGTATACGGGAAGCGGCAATTTTCCACTCGCAATTTTATTGCCACAAGGAATTTACCAAGTGGTTTGCTATACAGCCAACAGTGTTATTGCCAGGCAAATATTTATAGGCGAATGAAAGTAACCATTTACATAATATGCTTATTCCTATTGGCGCAAATACCTATACAGGCGCAGCAACCACCTTTGCCACCACGGCCTATAGCCATATTTGCCAATCCGGAGCAAGGGCTCATATTTGGTACATTCTTTCGTGGGAATACTGGCGGTTCAGTAATTATATATCCCGATGGTTCACGTTCTGTAACAGGTGATATTGTGCAATCCAATATTGGCGTTCCTTTTTCACCCGCTATTTTTGAAGTGGAGGCCAATCAGGGAACCATCATCGCCATACTTAATGGACCCGACATTACCCTCAATGGCAGTAATGGCGGAACGGTTAGGCTACGGATAGGAAGTTCCAGTACAGGATCGCCTTTTATCACATCTGTACAACGCCCTACCCGGACAACTATCAGGATAGGGGGGACTCTTTTTGTGAGCGGGCCGCTAACAAGCCCTTCCGGCTCTTACAGCGGAAATTTTTACATCACATTCATTCAACAATAAATATCTCTTGACATTGACAGGTAAAACTTTCCATATCCGCAATACCTGTTCAAATTGATTCCGTTTGGAATGATACGGCTGTTTTATTGCCTGCTGCTTTGCTTCTACCTGCAAACGGGCATAGCACAAGTACCTAAATCCATAGATGAAATAACGATCGAATTCCGCGTTCAGGATATTGGTGACACAACCGTCACCGCCCTGATGAGCGATGAAAAAGCATGGCTCTCTATTTCAGAAGTATTTGAATTTCTAAAGATATCCCATGCAGTTTCGCGTACTGGTGACAGCCTCTCGGGATTTTTTCTCAATTCAGAGAGCAAATACCTTATTGATGGTAAAGAAAATCGTTTATATTTCAATGGTATTGTTACACAACTTCCGGCATCTGCATTGATACAATATAATTTTGATTTATTCCTTCGTGCAGATTTATTTAATAGTCTGTTTAAACTTGATTGCAGGTTTGATTACCGGAGCCTTTCTGTAAACCTTTTCACCACCCTGGAATTACCAGCTATCCGCGAAAAAAAACAGTCCTTGATGCGGAGTAACCTTGGAAAGATAAGAAATGAACTTAAGGCCGATACTACCCTTGTGCGCGAATACGCAGCTTTTCGCGTGGGAATGATAGACTGGTCTGTTAACACCACGAATGATTTCAAAGGGTTTAGTGATACACGTTTCAACCTTGCCATGGGTGGTGTAATTGCTGGTGGTGAAACTACCCTGTCGCTTCTGTATAATGATAAAACAATTTTTTCGCCAAGGCAACAATATTATCTCTGGCGGCACATCAACAATGATAATACTTTATTACGCCAGTTATCGGTTGGTAAAATAAATACAAATGCCATATCATCCATTTTTGCGTCAGTTATCGGGGTGCAGTTCAGTAATAGCCCAACTGTTTTCCGCCGTTCATTCGGCACATTCCGCATTAACCGGTATACACAACCCGGTTGGATGGTGGAACTGTATGTTAATAGTACACTTGTAGATTATACCAAGGCAGACGCTTCAGGATTTTTCAGCTTCGATGTGCCTATTGTGTATGGCAATACGCAGATCCAGGTTCGGTATTATGGTCCTAATGGAGAACAGCGGATGGGTGAAGCTAATATCAGTATGCCCTTTACTTTCCTGCCTGTGGGCAAACTGGAATATAATATAAGTGCCGGACTGGTAGAAGACAGTTCATGGAGCAGGTTTACACGGGTGCAATTAAACTTTGGGCTATTAAGACGACTGACTATTGGCAGTGGGGTGGAATACCTTTCGTCTATTACCAGCAAAAAAGCAATGCCTTTCTTAACTGCCAGCTTCAGGATCAGTCGTAATATGCTGTTCTCATCAGAATATATACACGGTATAAAATCGAATATCACAGGAAACTACCGATTACCATCTAACATGCTGTTTGAAATAAACTATACCAAATATGTAGAAGGGCAAAAGGCTATTTATAATACCTATCTTGAAGAAAGGAGGGCAGCCATATCTTTTCCTTTGCGGTTCAAAAAAGTCAGCACATACACACGGTTAAGTTTTTATCAGATTGTACTTCCTGCTTCTAAATACACGACGGTAGAAGCCCTGTTTTCCGGTATGATATTCGGGGCCAGCACTAATTTAACTACCTATGCATTGTTCACAGATAATAACAAAGCTTATCTGTACAGCAACCTTTCGCTGGCAATACGGCTTCCGGGCAAGATTGTTTTTATGCCACAGGCACAATATGAGTACACTAACAACAGTTTTATTTCATTGAAAGGAGAAATGGAAAAACGCATCACAACGAGGGGATATATCAATGGATTTTATGAAAAGAACTTTAAAAGCAATTTCAGAAGCGTGAACATTGGTCTCCGCTACGACCTGCCATATGCGAGTGCAGGGTTTAATTTGCGTAAAAGTACCAGCAGTGAACTTACACTATCCAGTTTTATTAATGGAAGTATCGTACATGATAACCGTTCAGGGTATCTTGGCTTTACCAAAGATCCCAGCGTAGGTCGCGGGGGATTGATCTTACTGACGTTTCTTGACCTAAATAATAATGGAAGAATGGATATTGGGGAACCGAAAGTTAAAGGTCTTAAGTTTATTGTTACCGGTGGTTTCCGGGAAGAGAACAAACGTGATACTACCATGATTATTCGCGGCCTGGAAGCATATAACAGTTACCTGATTACTATAGATAAAAACAGCTTCGATGAAATTGCCTGGAAGATAAAAACCGGTAATATTAAAGTTGAGATAATACCTAACCAGTTCAGGTTGGTAGAGATACCTGTAACAGTATCCGGCGAGGTCTCGGGCAACATTTATATGCTGACTGAAAATGGGAAAAAAGCACAAGACCGAATCCTGGTAAACATTTACAACAGTAAAGGTGTTATTGTGGCACAAACTTTATCAGAAGCAGATGGTTACTTCAGTTACCTGGGCCTTATACCGGGATCATATTCTATCAAGCCAGATCCTGCACAGATGCATAAGCTGATGTTGCAATACCTTCCGGATGCCGGCCATTTTCAAATTAAAACAACTTATTCCGGAGATGTGCGGAGAGGTATTGATTTTGTACTTCAGCCACAACTTATCAAACCTGATAAGTAAAGACACGCGGTTTTTTGACTAACACATATATGTTACATCAGCAACTCTTTTTGTAAAATAACCATCCCCCTGAATATCTCTTTCATTTGCGGGAAGGGGAGTGTGAGGGTGCCGGATACAACATATCCCATTTTCTCATAAAAAGTAATCGAATCTTTGCTACTGTCCATGGCTTTGAGAAAGATTATTTTTTTATGATGCTGTACCGCTGTTTTTTCTGCCAGCTGCATCATTTTTTTTCCTATCCCTTTGCCGGCCGCTTTTTTATGCAGGTAAATACGTTCTATTTCCAGGCTGTTTCCCTGTTCAGTACCCGGTAATATGGCAGTAAGCCTGATTTTCAGATAGCCAACCAGTTGCGCTTCCTCATACACGATAAAATGCAGGTTATCGGGATCGGCCAGTTCTGCCCTAAGTGTATCGGGATGGTAGGCATACTCATTCATATACCAGTCAGCTCCGCCAGTATGCCAGAGATGCAGGTAATATTCTTTGTAGATATTTTTTGCGAGTGCCGATAATTCATCAGCATGGGCGGTAGTAACAGGAATGATTTCCACAATAATTATTTTAAAATCCATTCAAAACCGGTAACGCGTGGCATTTGCTCAAATACCTGCCTGAAAGAAGTGGGTGGGATGGCTAATTTTCTCAGTTCGGTATTGATCCATGCGCCTTCAATAGTGATTATGGCACTTAAGGTATCGCCATTCTTCCATACCTCATGCACCATGGTCCAGCGGGCTATATCGGTGGTGCTTTTAAGCAGTTTCACATTTACGTCTATTGTATCATTGAAATGCACTTCTTTCTTAAATACACATTCTTCCCTGAATAAGATAGGGCCAATTTTCTGTTGTTGCATGATAAAAGGGGTAAGGCCATTTTCTGTCATGAATGAGATTCTTACAAATGCCCCAAAATCATAATACACCGAATGGCGGAGATGGAAATTCGGATCGAGGTCGCTCCATCTGATTTCTATTTTTTTTGAGTAACTATTCATGTGGTCTTCAGGAACTTTAGTTTTGGATTAGATTTATTGCAAATCAAAATTATGCCCGAAAAACAAAAGATCCTACAATTATTTGATGACCGCATGCGGTGGACTGTGAGATAGGCTAAAATAAAATAAATGATTGGCGGTGCTTGCGTGATAACAGCTATTTGTCCTATAGTGCGAGCCCGAAAACAGTGATGAGTATTACTTCATCATTCGACATTCAATATTCACCTGTCCAATCCCTCTTCCTATTACCACAATTGCTTTCCCTGGTAGAAGTCCAGCACTTTTGCGCGGAGAAGGTAATCGTATTTGGCGGCTACAAAATTGGCATGGGTACTATCTACATTATTTTTGGCAAGGATGTACTCAACAGATGTATTTACACCCGCATTGAAACGTGTTTCTGCAGCTTTGAATGATTTTGTAAAATCCTCTAACTGACGGGCAAGTGTCTGGTAACGATCAAAAGCGCTATTCATATTTATATAGGCCTGGTCAATCGACAGACGTAAAGTTGTTTTAATAGTTTGGGCTTCAAAATTTGTACGTTTTTCTGCAATCTGCGCATGGTTAACCTTTGTTCTTGCCAGTAACCCATTTAATATGGGAAATTGCAGACCGATGCTAAGTGATGAATTAAAATTATTCTTCCATTGGTCGCCATAAGAAATCTTCTGGGTTTGGTAATTGCTCTGCGGTGAAAAAACGGACAATTTATTACCGCTTACGGTAACATAATTATTAGTAGCTACATCTACCGTGTTGATCAATT
>JAYTOS010000571.1:0-4058 GCA_043747705.1 Bacteroidota bacterium | reverse complement strand
CGCAGTATTTACACAATAAAGCAAAGCCAGTATAGCCTCAGTATTCACCCTCATAAGCCCATGCTAAGGGTGCAATTCAAATTTTCAATCTGCGACCTGCATAATTCACAATTTATTACTCATTCATTTTTTCCAATACCGCTCAAATTTTCCAAAACTGTGATATACTACCTTCCCCTTTTTTAAAACCGTTACCAGCACAGAAGCATTGTTTTCTACCGCCAGTTTTTTCACCAATTCAAATGATACGATGCTGCAGGCTGTAGCCAACCAATCGGCATCTGTGCCATCTTTAACTATCACAGTTACATTTCGTTGGGAAGTAATACCATAACCGGTTCGGGGATTAGTGATGTGCGAATATTTTTTACCCGCATGTTCCATATATTGATAAGCATCGCCAGAGGTGGAAACAGCTGTATTTTGTAACAATAATTTTTGTGGCAGGAGATCATCTGTTTGTTCCGGTACGTTCACGCCGATTACCCAGCCTTTTGTGTCGGGAGGCGCATTGCTTATGGCCATATCGCCACTAGCATCTACCAGTGCATGGTTAATACCATATTTTTTTAATAAGTCAAGCACGGCCTGCGCAACATAGCCCTGGGCTATACCACCCAGATCAAGCAGGGTATTCTTAACAGGCAAATAAACTTCACGCCTTACGGTATCCATTTTTATCGCAGAAAAATTTACCAATGCTTTTCTCTGCGAAACCTGTTGCGCTGATGGAAATATTTTTTCTTTTCTCGCCTTACGCCATAAACGGCTGAGGGGACCAATGGTAATATCAAAAGCCCCACGACTCATTGTATATGCTTTTTTTGAAAACAGTAATATATCCATCATTACCGCCGACACCTTTTGCGGGCCCGATCCTGCGTGGGCACTGAGCCGGCTAAGTTCACTCGAGGTATCGTAATCGCTGAAATGCGCATTTAGTGTATCAACCAATACAAAACAATGATTGGCCACTGAATCGGCCTGTATTTTATCATGGGCATAAAAGATAAGGTTGAAGGGGGAGCCCATTTTTTCTGTGGAGTAGGAGAAGCGGGCTAATTGGCCGGTACATTCCTGCAGAATACATATACAAAACAATAATAGAAACAGGCGGCAGTACAAAGTCGGTTATTTATATTGTTCCTTAAAATATAGCAGAAAAATAAACTCATTCGTTACCCCTCTCAACTTCGCAAAGAGGGATAACGAACGGAGCAACAATTGTAAGACACAAAAAAAATATTACTGATATACAAACTTCGCTTTGTTCCCGCCAATCATCACTTCAAACTCTCCAGGCTCAGTAACCGTTTTTAGTTTTGCATTCACAAATGCAAGGTCATTTTTATCAATAGTAAAAGATATTTTTTTAGCTTCCCCTGCTTTCAAACTGATCTTTTGAAAAGCCCTTAAACGCTGGATACATGGGGTGATACTGGCATATAGATCTCTTGAATATAATTCCACCGTATGCTTACCATCCCGGCTGCCGGTGTTTTTTACTGTGATATTTACCGTAAGTTTTGTATTGGCAGTAAGTATGGCACTGCTTACATGCAGGTCGCTGTATTCAAAATCAGTATAACTCAGGCCATGGCCGAAAGCATAAAGCGGATCATACCCCGAATTTACATTATCATTAAAAACTTCTCTTACTTCTTCCGTAGGCTTTCTGTCGTACATCACAATTTCACCCATGCTGCGTGGATAGCTGAATGGCAATTTACCATCCGGATTATAATCACCAAATAATACATCGGCAACAGCTTCGGCGGTTTTCTTTCCGCTCCAATAAGCCATAAGTATCCCTTTCATAGATGGTTCGATACCGGTAATAAAACGCGGCCTTCCTTCTGTCAAAACCAATATTACCGGCTTACCTGTTGCCGCAGCGGCTTTGGCAAGAGCCAGTTGTGCTTCAGGCAGGGCAAGATCCCTGGTATTACCCGGACTTTCCGCATACGCGTTTTCGCCAAGGCATAAAACAATCACGTCGGCATAGGCAGCAGCCGTTATTAATTTGGCTGCATCATAATTCATGGGAGCATCGAAACCTTTACCTGTGGTAGTAGTTGTATTGGCTGCGCCGATTTTGTCTTGTATGGTTTGTAAAATCGTTTTACTATCCGAAGGGTACCATTGTTCTTCCTGTCCCTGCCAGGTATAACTCCAGCAGCCGTTCAGCGCACTGATACTTTGCGCAGAGGGTCCGGCCACCAATACTTTTGTATTTTTTGCTAAGGGCAATACCTTGTTGTGATTTTTCAGTAATGTCATGGCTTCATGCGCCGCATCCAATGCCAGTAACTGGTATTCAGGTTTACCAAAATTATTTCTGGCAAGAACTTCGGGGTAAGGGTTATCGAAAAGTCCGAGTTTATATTTTAATACCAGGATCCGCTTCACTGCATCATCAATACGGCTCATGGGCACTTCACCTTTTTTTACAGCTTCTATGAGCAAATCATAAAAAGAGAAATCGCTGGGTACCATGCTCATATCTATCCCGGCATTAATAGCCATCACTACTGCCTGCCTGGGTGTGGCAGCCACATTATGCCTTTCGTGCAAGCGTTTAATATCTTCCCAGTCGGTAACAATCAAGCCTTCAAAACCTAATTCCTTTCTTAATACATCGGTTAATAAATATTTACTGGCATGTACGGGTTCACCATTTATTTCACCGGAGTTGATCATGATAGTAGATGCCCCGGCTTTTACAGCTTCCCGAAATTGGGGCAGGTAATATTCCCGCATTTCTATCTCGGGCATATAAGTGGGCGTCCTGTCTTTTCCGTTTCTTGGTGCTGAATAACCCAGGTAGTGTTTCATACAACTAGCTACTGCTGTTGGATTTTTTAAACCATCTTCTTCATACGCTTTTATTACCGCGGCCCCCATGGTTTTACCGATATATACATCCTCACCGTATGTTTCAGGGAAACGCGACCATAAAGGCTGACGACCAATATCCAGTACCGGTGCAAAGTTCCAGCGTATGCCGGAAGCCCTGAGTTCATTGGCCGTAACTTTTGCTATGGCTGCTGCGAGTGCCGGGTTGCGCGTTGCCGCCATCCCTATATTCTGAGGGAATAAAGTGGCGTTTAACGTATACGTTTGCCCATGCATCCCATCCAATCCATAAACAACCGGTATTCCCAATTTGGTTTTTTTTGCCTCATCCTGTATTTGTGTAATGATCTGCCGCCACATATCTACCGATAATGCATGGGCAGTTGTATTCAGAACAGATCCTACATTATGATCAATAACTGCTTTCTTTAATGCCGCCGGATCTACCACACCATCGGTATTACCCCAACCCCCTTTTGCAATCACGGCAAAAGTGACCTGTGTCATTTGTCCTACTTTTTCTTCCAGGCTCATTTTTTTGATCAGTGTTTCAGCCTTTTGCTGGTTTGTTTGTGCATGAAGTTGCACGTGAAGCCCGATAACAAAAAACAGGAAGAGTCGTTTTTTCATAGCAATTGAAGTTTTTTTTATTGATGGTAGGTTAGTGATTTTTTTTACAAGTGTTGCCTTCCGGGAACTTCTCCGTCAGATCTGTCAATCCCCTGTTAAACACTATATCTGTTTAGTAGGGTGATGAAGATAAATAATATTTCTAAATTTAATATCTAAGTCTTGCTTCCGCCTGAATAGTGCCAGAATGGCTGTATGCTGATCAGTTTTGTATTTCTTATCCTGATTTGCCAAAGTGCTGAAATATAGGGAACCCCACGACTTCTCTTTAATAACAATCTGTATTTATTCTTCCCTGTATTTGATGAAGCTTATCTGTTATCTTGTGATTTTTGTGACCCATTTGATACCCAAATTCAAGATAGGGGATCTGATTTGAGGTCTGAAGGATGTCAGAACTAAAATTTTGCCATAACCTGTTCAGCTTATACATTTGCACTCCCGTGGGGGTTAGCTCAGTTGGATAGAGCGTCCCACATAGCTCGGGAAGGTCATTGGTTCGATAATATTATTTACATAATTGGGGGATTAGCTCAGTTGGATAGAGCGTCCCGACACAGGTCGGGAAGGTC
>JAYTOS010000570.1:0-4103 GCA_043747705.1 Bacteroidota bacterium | reverse complement strand
TGTTTTATTAATACTCCCTGTTCCACAGCTTTATCCATTATCTTGGTAAAACTGGCTTTGTCGCCAACCGTGGCATTAAAAATCATTTTACCAAAAGGCTTTTTGCGCATCATACTTTTTTCATCTGTCTTGTATTGGGGTTCCGGCTCAGCTATGCCAAGGTCGGATACAACTACTGCAATATCTCCTTTGAATGATTTATAAATGTCCTGGCTGCTTAAACCTGTTTTCTGTAAAAAATTGTTCACCAATCCTTCCACTTCTAATTGCGTTAATATACCGCCAAAAATCTCAGGGTTGAAAGAGGCCAGCATGATACCATTAATATTCTGTGATGGATAATTCTCTATCATTGATAAGTTTACCGTTGGGCCTGCATATTTCTTTAATACATTGCTTAATACCGGATTGGTATAACTGGTGGCTTTGGCCATTACCTTCCCGTCTTCAAAACTTAAGGTAGAAGCGGAATAATTATCTTTTATCAATTCTTCCAGTTTGGGAATTTGTAATGGCATCATACTTAGTGCTGCCAATGAACTGTTGGCATTCGTGAACGCATACCCATCTGCTTTTTCCTTAAACATATTGGTAAAAATATCCACACCCGCCAATGACTCACTTTCCTTTTGTATGAAATATTGATTTACCTGTTGCTTCATTTCCGCTTCCGTGTTCGCAGCGACCGGCTTTTTGAAAGTCATCGCAACCGTATCATAGAAAGGTTTTAACGCATGGGTGTACATGGTTGCGATAAGTTGTTTATTGTTCCATGCCAACATGGAGCCATCGCCTGTAACCAGATAACTATAGTCTTTTTCCTTTTTGATCTTTTTGCCTTTCAGTTCATCCTGGTTCTTTAAAAAGAGTTCCAGTTTAGCAGCATCGGTAAGTCCTCCGATTACACTGAATGTATTGGATTGACTGTTATCGGCATTTGTTTTTTGCACCATGAAAAGAAAAATCTTTTCACCCCAGTTCATACCTGCACTGTCCCTTATAGCATTGAACTTTGCTTTAGCTTTTACATCAGAAGGATCATTTTTGAATATTTTACTGATCAGCGTGTCAATACTGATTCCGCCTTTCTGTAATTTATCCTGCATTTGTTGTGGATCAACTACTACCACGAAGCTTGCATCTTTCGGGATGAATTTGGCTTCTTTGGGTGAATTGTTTTTACAAGATGCCAAAGTTGCTGCTATAAACAACAACAAAAGTGAAAAACGGACCATCTGCTTCATAAAAAATATATTAAAGATTAAGGAGATACTAAGGTAAACTTTGTATCTGATTTTTTGATTCTTATTGATGTTACTTCATAATTGCCTGATAAATGGCTTCCTGGATGTTTGGGCGCACGTTTAACTGGCTTATCTTATTGTTATCGCGTGTTGGGGTGACCCTGTTAGACAGAAAAATATACACCAGGTGATACTTAGGATCTACCCAGACCCCGATACCCGTAAAACCAGTATGGCCATAGGTTTCAGGCGATACACTGATGGAAGGATAGGGATCTTTCCGGGTGGCATTGTCTTTTTCGGGTTTGTCAAATCCCAATCCCCGGCGGCTTATGCTGCTATTATAGGCAGTAAACTTATCAATGGTTGTTTTCTGCAATAAACGAATGCCGTTTAATTCACCTCCGTTTAATAATAGCTGGTAAAGCTGGGCCAGGTCATACGCATTACTGAAAAGCCCTGCGTGGCCCGCAACGCCGCCAAACATGGCGGAGCCTTCATCGTGTACATCGCCGCGAATGAGTTGTTGGCGAAAATGTTTTTCTTCTTCGGTTGGAACGATGCGGTCAACCGGCATCAATTCCCTGGGCCTGAAAGTAGTGGTAGTCATGTGCAGCGGTATATAAAATGTTTCCCGTGCATAGTCATTTAAAGGTTTGCCGCTTACCGCTTCTACCACTTTTCCAAGAAAAATAAAATCATTATCGCTGTAAACATATTTATCAGGAGCGGTAAGTTTGCTTTGAAGGATGCGTTTGTATAAAGTGTCTTCCCAATCATTACGTAAATACAAATCTTCCGCAACCCGGTATTCATGTTGGGGATCTTTGGCAGTTGAAAAATACTTTGGCAATGGTTTCCCGGTAGCTGTGTCAATCACTTCCCTGTAAAAAGGAATGAATGGATTCAGGCCTGCCTGGTGTAATAAAATATCCGTTAGCTTCAAAGTCGCTTTGTCTGAACCTTTTACCCAGGGCAAATAATCCCCCAGCGTTTTAGTCAGGTCAATTTTACCTTCTTCATACAGCTTCATTATAGAAACAGTGGTAGCAGAAGTTTTGGTTACGGAAGCAAGGTCATACACCATATCGGCGGTAACCGGTTCTTTCTTATCAAAGTTTGTGTAGCCAAATGCTTTGTGGTAAACGATCTTACCTTCTTTTGCTACCAGTATAACACAACCAGGTGTGGCCCCTTTGGCAATTGCATCATTGGCAATCGCATCAATTTTTTGTAATGCCTCTCCATTCACACCAACGGATGCTGGTTTGGCTGAAGGGAAATAACTGTTATATACAATCCCATCACCAAACTTCAGGTTTTCGGAAACGGTTACCGGCAAAGTTCCTTTCGGCTGCTGGGTTCCCTGCAGTAAAGCCATGGCTGCTTCTTGTGTGATGTCATCGTCCTCATAACAGGCAATAAGGTTTGGTGCATTCGCAATATTCTTTATGGCATATGGATTACCAAAAATCAGGCTAATGGTTTGTGGTTGCTGTAAACCGTTTAACAAATACACGGAAGCATTGCTTAAACCAAAATTATTGGCCGGCCTGCGACTAAAATTATGCAGGCCCACAATAACTACATCATAATTTTTCTGTTGGATGGTATTGATCAATTGTAATGCACCGGTACTATCGCTTTTTTCAACGGTTACCACACTGGTTTTATCATCCATTAATTGTTTTCCAATTTCGGTTTTACTGCCAAAGAGGTAAATATCTGCATTGTATTCATTTCTTAATTTTGCTGCGATGGTGTTTTCAGAAGGAGCACCGATACATACATACGCTACTTTTTTTCCTCGTGTAAGCGGGAAAACCGTTTCATTCTGCTTGCGTAACAGGGTTAATGCATTGGCACTGAGTATTGTTTTTATGCGTGTGGTTTTGGCATTAAGATCGTTCACTAACCCTTCTGTTTGTATAGGTTCAATTTTATCCAATCCGAGGTGATATTTTGCCAATAACACTTTTTTTACTTTGGCATTGATATCATCCCAGCTAAGCCTTCCTTCTTTTATGGCTTCCTTTACTTTTGCAATACTTCCGGGAATATCTCCCGGCAGGCATAACATATCATTGCCTGCAATAAGCGACATAACAGAGGCATCCCCTTTCGGAAAATATTTGGCTACCCCCTGCATCTCTAATGCATCGGTAAAAGAAATACCCTGGAAGCCAAGATCGTTTCGCAAAATACCGGTTACATTTTTATAAGACAGGGAACTGGGTAAATTGGAGGTTGTATCAATAGCGGGGATGGATAGATGTGCCGTCATGATACTGCCCACACCGGCTTTAATCAGTTCGCGAAATGGATACAGTTCAAGATCATCTAATTGTGCACGGGTTTTAGTAATTACGGGAAGGTCTTTATGCGAATCAACCGAAACATCGCCATGACCGGGGAAATGTTTTGCTGTAGCCATAATACCAGCATCCTGCATTCCTTTCATGTATTGAACCCCATATAGGGATACTTTATATTTGTCTTCACCAAAACTCCGGTCGTTGATGACGGGGTTCATCGGATTATTATTTACATCTACATCGGGGGCATAGTTTACCTGAATACCCATGCGTTTGCATTGTTCACCTACTGCTTTACCAAATTCATAAATCAGTTTTGCATCAGGCGTGGCACCCATCATTAGCTGACGGGGATAATTGATCACACTGTCTAAACGCATGCCCAGTCCCCATTCACCGTCTATTGAAATTAATAAAGGTGTTTTTGCTATAGATTGGTACATATTGGTGAGTAATGCCTGCCTTACCGGCCCTCCCTGAAAAAAGCACAATCCACCTACATTATATTTTTTAATGAGTTCTGTTACTTCTGCCACATGCTCGG
>JAYTOS010000569.1:0-4153 GCA_043747705.1 Bacteroidota bacterium | reverse complement strand
AATATCGCAACGCTGCACAAAACAATATTAATAAATGAATACACTGCCAGCAACCGTTCCGGTTTTATTAAACGCATAAAAAAAGTACCGATGAACCGCCCGGCCATAAATGCCATACCACAACCCCAACCCAGGTAATCGGCCGCTTTTATTTTATCAATAGCCGCCGCTTTTGTTGCATATAAAATGAAAAAACTGAATACACATACCTGTGCGCCCACATAAAAAAACTGGGCTGCTACTGCCCAGCGAAGATGGCTATGCCGGAATGCATGAAAGATATTTTTACTCGTTGCCTGCTCTGCCTCATCGGTAATCTCCGGTAATTTAATCAGCACAAACAATACGGCAATCACAAGAATAATACTTCCCAAAATAAAATACGGCGTTTTTACACTCGATGCTTCAGAAGCAAGGGCTACTTGCCTGGCAGCGGCACTCATCGCATTCAATTCATCATCTGAAAAGCCTTTGGTAAGAATGATCCTCGCACCGATAATGGGTGCTATTGTTGCAGCGAGGCCATTGAATGATTGCGCGAAATTTAAGCGCTGTGTTGATGTGGCAGGATCACCCAGTAATGCCGCATACGGGTTCGCAGCTGTTTCAAGAATCGTTAAGCCGCAAGCGATGATAAACAATGCCATTAAAAAGAAAAGATACTGTTGGGTATTGGCTGCAGGTATAAATAAAAACGAACCAATGGCAAAGAGCATGAGCCCCGTAATGATGCCTGCCTTATAACCATATTTTTTCATGATAAACCCTGCGGGTAAGGCCATTAAAAAATAAGCGATGAATACAGCAGAATCTACCAATGAAGACTGAAGTGTGGTAAGGCTGAATGATTTTTTAAGATGTGGTATGAGGATAGGATCGAGGTTATGTACAAACCCCCATAAAAAGAAAAGGCTGGTTACCAGTATAAAGGGCAACAACAAATCATGCTTTGACCGGGCAGGTGATTTCATACGTTAAGCAATCGTTTGTTAATCTGTCAATTCAATACCATGAAACGTATTCTGGTATGTGGATTGAAAATACTGTTTTTCAAGGCTAATCCCCATTAATACATCAAATTAAACGAAAACTTTTGCTATAGTACGGGATAGTGCAGAAACAACCGGGTTAATCCCGATACAGCAAAAAGAAATTCCGTAACAGTGGTAAGGGGATCAGGATAAAAATTGTGGGAGGTGGTGGTATTATAAAAAATCTTCCCGGCCCGGACTAAACGCATCAATCAGCATCCCTGCTTCCAAACAGAGGCAGCCATGCACTACATTGGGCGGAACATAATAGCCATCGCCTTTTTGAATGCGTTTTATTTCATTTCCAATGGTCATTTCAAAAACACCACTTTCCACGTACGTAACCTGCGAATGTGGGTGGTGATGCTGGGCACCTACTCCGCCTTTTTCAAATTTCGCTTTCACCAGCATAACCTTTTCATCGTAACCAAATACCTGGCGCTGTACTCCATTACCTGCATTTTCCCAGTCTATCTCATTTTCGAATTGGAATTCTTTACTTGCTGTCATTTCCTGATTTTCTTACTGAATCTTAGCATTTATTCGAGCAACTTAACCACGCGTACCATCTTACCATCTCCATTCACCCCTTCTAAAACCACTTGTAATTTTTTACTGATGTCATTATTATAAAACTGCAACCTTACTCGCGGATTTTTTTTATTCGTCAATATATATGGGTTCCAATACAAAGTGGTCCGGATATCTGTTTCAAAGTTATCAGCCGGTTTTTCGTATACGGGATTATAAAATTCCTTGAACCGGGAATACCCGCCCAGGATGGTATTTTCCATCCCCTTATTATCAGAAGAACCTTTTCGGCCATCCGTTCCTTTCCTTGTATAAATGGCAATTGCCCCGCCGCTCCCGCCACCAATTGATCCAAAAAAAGGTGGACGGAAAACTTTTATGAACGCAATATCACCTACGTTTACCGATTGCACCATATCAACCGCTGATTGCATTTCATTTACATAAAGGTCCGGTGTGGCACCCCGCCAGCTAAGCGTTGTTTGTGCCCCGGAACCGCTGATTAAAAGGCCCGCCACCTTACCCTGTAAATAACTGAAGATATCTAAGGCACTCTTGGCAAAAGGATCGTCTGACAGGTCAAATGAATAACCATCTCCTCCCGAAAATAACCCGCTTGCATATTTTTTTTCCATCTCCTGAATCTTATTCTCGGTCCTTGCCCTGGTTTTAACAATCACTTCCTGCAGTGTGGTGGACGCCATTCTTTTTTTCAACTGTTCCTGTTGATCCAGGTAATAGTTCATTTTTAACCTTGCTATACTATCGCTCCAACCATATAACCTGTTAGGGGGAAAATTTATTTGCTTTGGTGCCTGCCTGAGTAGACCGTTTTCAAACTGCACCTGTGTTATATCTGTAAGTTTACTGTTGCCATTAAAACTGTAATACAACCGGGCCGTATCATAAAAGAAAATTTTTTTGTCTTCAAAACTGCCATCTTTCTGCACGGGTAAGAATACGAAATTTTTACTACTGTCTTTCTGTACGATGAACACGTTTAACATGAGTGGCGTGGCTATACTAACCGATTTCATTCCATATACCTTACCTGTAAGTTTAAAAAAATCTGATTCCTTTGGATATTTTTGCGTTGGCAGGATACTGGCTTTTATTTTATCCCAGTCAAACCTTCGCCAGCCACTGGTCATCATCACCAAGTCTAAATTTGCTGTCACACTATCTGCATCACTGGTTAGGTAATAAGCCGGATTATAGATTTTACCTTTGATATCGCTGCTCAATACCAGATCAGAGTAAATACTGCTCCCTTCTGGTGGAGAAACTGCTGCATCGGTAACCGAAAGAGACATATTGGAAAATGCAGTATCGGATACATATATTTCCAATACATTTTTTGCCCGCTTATCCATGCTTACCAATGGTGCGGTAAGTTTTGCAGTAAACTCATGCTGCCGGTTATTCACAAATATAATCCGCTCTGCTACCGGTATCCAGTCCGACGTAAATAATGAAAACTGTAAAATACCTGTTGGCATTTCATCAATAGGAATGGCCGCCTGCTGCATTAATTTTTCAGTAACCCGCAACGTTACCTTATAGTATAATTTTTGATTGATGTGTACCAGTAAGTTGAGCAACTTAAAATTATCAGGAATATTTTCTGTCCGCTGCACTTTCACCATGGCTTTGTCATTCGTTGTTGTTACAGACATAATGGTGCCCTGTGTTTTGGTAACGTCAACAGGCGTAGTACCTGTTTTACCGTTTTCATCCGTCCAGTTGAGTTTATATTTTTCATCAGGTTTTGGCGTAAAGGAAAACATACCCATCCCGTCATGCTTAACCTGTAATGTGTCGAGGACTTTGTTTTTATCATTCACCAACAAACCTTTAATCAGTACCGGTATACCAAACTGGTTAGCGGCTTTAAACGCCACACGGCTGGTAATATCCTGCACAAGAAAACCGCCTTCCGGAAAAACAGTAACAGTCGTTCGGGGTATAACCGGTTTTTTATTTTGATTGACAAGCGTTGTATTGATAGTGATTTCTTTATCATAGGCAAAAACGGGATCATCATTCAGCATCCAACGGGTATAGGCTTTTACATGAATAAAATTGCCGGAATAATCAGCCGGCAATTCAAATGATCCTTTGGCAGTGGATTGATAAAGCGGCGCAACCGTTTGTTTGATCATCTTACCCGTTGTATCGTACCATTCTACATATACATTCTTACTAAGGGTGGTTAATTCGGTGCCCGATAAAATATAGATCTTGTAAAAGATGGTTTCTTCTTTATTGTAAACCGATTTATCAAAATGTAGATGGATCTTCTCAGTGGGAAAGCGTTCCTCGTAAACAGACATCATAGAATCTATTTGCTGGGCAAAACCAGCCTGCACCATAAAGACAAAAATAGTGACGGTAAATACCCTTAGAAAGCTTGTTTTCATTCACTTAGCAATTGACTTGCAAGATAAATTGTAAGTTGAAAGCAGCAGCATATTTTTTCACTGCCTCAAGCGGTTGGCCCTTTCTTAACTTTCTGTTGGGTAATTAGCTGAACCGATGCCGGAAAAAGCTATGACCGGCAGTAAACTTAGCACCAATTGATTTTACGAAAA
>JAYTOS010000568.1:0-19060 GCA_043747705.1 Bacteroidota bacterium | reverse complement strand
GTAAAGTAATTTCTCCTGTCATGGCCAGAAAAGGTTTTACTTTTCTTCCGGTAAAGGCAGAAGTTAATGAAGTTAACATGGTAATCCCCGCACTCGGTCCGTCTTTGGGTACCGCACCTTCCGGTACATGCACATGGATATTTTTCTTCCCAAAATCATCCGGGTCAACACCTAATTTTTTAGCATTGGCCTGAAGGTAACTTAATGCGGTTGTAGCACTTTCCTTCATCACATTACCGAGGTTACCGGTTAATTTCAACTCGCCTTTCCCGTCACCCAGAATGGTTTCTATAAAAAGTATGTCACCGCCAACGTATGTCCAGGCAAGGCCCACCGCTACACCGGGCATATTGGCTGTTTTGTAGATCTCATTGCTGTAACGCGATTGGCCAAGGATTTTTTCTACATCCTGTGCAGTCACCGTCGATTTCACTTTATTCTTCATGGCCAGTTCTTTGGCCTGGTAGCGCATGATTGATGCCAGTTGCCTGTCCAATTCACGCACGCCGCTTTCGCGGGTATGTTGTTCAATTATTTTTTCCAGTACTTTATCGCTGATCTTGAAATTTACTTTGGCAAGTCCATGCGCTTCTTTCTGTTTGTGTAACAAATGGCGTTTGGCGATCTCCACTTTTTCTTCCACTGCATAACCACTCAGGTCAATAATTTCCAAACGGTCGCGCAAAGCAGGTTGAATATTTTGAAGGTTATTCGCTGTCGCGATAAACAATACTTTACTCAGGTCATATTCCAGTTCCAGGTAATTGTCGTAAAAAGTATGGTTTTGTTCGGGGTCCAGCACTTCCAGTAAAGCGGATGAAGGATCGCCACGAAAATCGCTGCCAATCTTATCAATCTCATCCAGTATCATAACAGGGTTAGATGATTTGCATTTGCGTATATTCTGCACAATCCGTCCGGGCATAGCACCAATATAAGTTTTGCGGTGCCCGCGGATCTCACTCTCATCATGCAATCCACCCAGACTTACCCTTACATATTTTCTGCCAATGGCATGTGCGATGGAACGGCCAAGCGATGTTTTACCAATTCCGGGAGGGCCGAGAAAACAAAGGATCGGGCTACGCATATCGCCTTTCAGTTTCAATACGGCCAGGTATTCCAATATCCGGCTCTTGATCTTGCCCATGCCATAATGATCGGCATCCAATACTTTCTTGGCGTTTTTCAGGTCATAATTATCCGCTGTATAATCTAACCAGGGAAGGTCAAGCATCAGGTCGAGGTGATTGTACACCACCGAGTAATCCGGAGTAGTGGGGTGCATACGCTCCAGTTTCTCCACACCATTTTTGAAAAGGTTTTTAGCAGATTCCGGCCATTTTTTGGCTTCGGCTTTCTTTTTCATCTCTGCTATTTCACGCTCATTGGTATCTCCACCCAGTTCGTCTTTAATGCTTTTTAACTGTTGCTGCAGAAAATAATCGCGTTGCTGCTTATCAATTTCTGTCCTTGTTTTGTTGGTGACTTTATCTTTCAATTCAGCAAACTGCAGTTCGCGTTGAAGGGTATGGATCAATTTATCCGCCCGATCATGGATATCATTGATCTCCAGCAAAGCCTGCTTTTCTGTAAGGTCGCTGTTAAGGTTACTGCTTACGAAATTGATGAGGAAAGAAGGGTTCTCTATATTTTTTAAAATGATAGATGCTTCTGTGGGAAGATTTGGCGATAACTGAATGATCTGCGCTGCCAGGTCTTTAATGCTGCTGATATAAGCATCAAAATTCTCATTCACAGGAATTTCATCATCCGGAAGTTGCCTGATGGTTGCTTTGAAATAAGGATCCTCGCTGGTCATCTCCTGCAGTTCAAATCTTTTCTTGCCCTGGATAATAATGGTGGTTCCCCCATCCGGCATTTTGATCAGCTTCACAATCCTGGCCACCGTGCCTATTTTACACAGGTCTTTGGGATCCGGTTCTTCTATATTGGCATCTTTCTGTGCCAGTACGCCAATCAGTTTATCTAATTTATATGCATCATTTACTGCCTTGATGCTTTTATCACGCCCAACTGTGATGGGTAATACCACTCCAGGAAACAAAACCGTATTGCGCAAGGGCAAAATGGGCAGCGTATCGGGTATCACAATATTTTTATCCTGCTCGCTCTCATTCTCATTAATGGGAATGATGGGCATAAAATCGGTATCATCATCAGAACGGAAAAAAAAATTTTCTTTCAACATACGCGTAAACTTGGGTCATAATGGCACAAACCCCTTAAAACCTTTTATAAAATAAGTGGGTAAAATTAAGTCAATATTAATGCCATTAGCCCCGAATCACGGAATTTGGTACAAACTGGCACAAAAAAAACCTCCCGGTAAACCGGGAGGAGCTTCTTGCAAGAAGTAATATAAAGTAACGAAGTACTTAAAATTACATTTTCATCTTAGACTTAGTAGTGTCCATTTTGCCTTTTGCAGTGTCCATTGCAGCTTTTGCAGAGTCCATTGCAGCAGATGCAGCAGATGCATTTTTGATAGAATCAGCTACTCTTGCACTGTCAGCAGCCATTTTCTCTTTGTTTTCACCTGAGTTACATGAAGCCATGAAGCCGGCTACTGCTAAGATTGCTAATACTTTTTTCATTTGTACTTGTTTTTGAGTTTAGGTTTGCGCAAATATAATCTTCCAATCGAGTTTTACAAACTTTAAAGTAAACTATTTATTTCTTTCTAAAGAATATCCTTATAGGCACCCCCGTAAATTTAAACTGGGTTCTCAGCTGGTTTTCAAGATAATTCCGGTAGGGCGATTTGATATCATCCGGATAATTAGTAAAAAAGGCAAAAGATGGAACGTTAGTGGGTAGTTGCGTTACATATTTAATTTTTATTGAATTTCCTCTCACTACCGGTGCATGATAGGCAGCCACGGCCTTCAGCATCACATCATTTAATTTTGAGGTAGGCACTTTACGCTGCTTGTTATCAAACACTTCCAAGCCTAATTCAATTGCTTTGAAAATGCGGGTTTTCTCTTTTACTGAGATGAACAAAATAGGCACATCTGTAAAAGGTGCCAGTTTTTGTTTTAAAGCTTTTTCATAATCACGTGCTGTATTCGTCTCTTTTTCAATAAGATCCCATTTGTTTACTAAAACAACAACGCCTTTTCCTTTCCGTACTGCCAGACTGAAGATGCTGATATCCTGGGCGGTAATACCTTTGGCTGCGTCTAAAACGACCAGGCAAACATCAGCATCATCAATGGCCTTAATGGCGCGGATGATGGAATAAAATTCAAGGTCTTCTTTTTCCTTACTTTTCTTACGGATACCTGCCGTATCAATCAATACAAATTCTTTCTGGAATAAATTGTAATGGGTGTGGATACTGTCGCGGGTTGTACCGGATACCGGGCTTACAATGGTCCTTTCCTCTCCAACCAATGCATTCAGTAAGGACGACTTACCCACGTTTGGCTGACCAATAATGGCAAACTTGGGAAGGCCGCTATCTTTCATAGCAGCTTCTACATCTTCCGCTTCAATTTCTTCAGTTACAGCATCAAGTAATTCTCCAGTTCCACTTCCTGAAATACTGCTAATGAAGAAGTTATTCTTAAATCCAAGTGAATAAAATTCAGTTGCTTCCAACTCCCGGGTTCCGTTATCAACTTTGTTTACAACCACATAAACCGGTTTATTGCCACGGCGTAACAGATCGGCCATTGACTCATCAAGGTCGGTTATGCCGGTGGCCACATCTACCATGAAGATGATGGAATTGGCTTCTTCAATGGCAATCTTTACCTGTTTGCGGATCTCTGTTTCGAATACATCATCACTGGCAGGGACGAAGCCACCCGTATCAATCAGGTTAAAAACCTTTCCGTTCCAATCGGCCATACCGTATTGGCGGTCGCGGGTAACGCCGCTGATATCATCTACGATCGCTTTACGTTGTTCGAGAAGACGATTGAATAATGTACTCTTGCCCACATTGGGCCTCCCTACTATGGCAACTGTATAACTCATGTTATGGTCCTTCTAAAAGGAAATTTATATTAAAGTAAAATGTTTAATAATAGTATTTAAATAATTGATTTATAATTATCTATACCCGTATTCTCTTAATTGTAAATCATTATCCCTCCATTTCGGCCGGACCTTTACAAAGAGTTCCAGGAATACTTTGCTTTGGATAAATTGTTCAATATCCACCCTTGCGGTAGTTCCAATCTCTCTGATCATTTTACCTTTATCCCCAATAATGATGGATTTCTGGGTTTCGCGGTTTACAATAATATCTGCCTGGATCTTCACCAGTGATTCCTTCTCTTTGAACTCATTTACCATTACTGCGGTATGGTAAGGTATCTCATCGCCAAAAAGCTGGTAGATTTTTTCGCGGATGATTTCACCTACAAAAAACTTGGTTGGCATATCGCTTAAGTCGTCCTCATTGTAAAATGGGGCAGCTTCGGGCAGAAGGGCCATAATGGCATCTAACAGTTTAGTAAGGTGTATTTTTTGTAAGGCGGATATTTTGATCAATTGTCTGCAGTACGATTTATCTGCAAAAAAAACTTCTGCGAGGGCAATCTTACCATTGGCTGCTTCATCTATTTTATTCAATACAACCAGGCAGGGTACTTTTAAGCGCAGGGCCTGGAAAATGGTATCCACTTCCTTTAAATTCTCATTAGCGTCAACAATCAGCAGTGCCACATCGGCATCTTCAAGGGCACCTTTAACCGAATCCATCATCCTTTCATGCAACTTATACTTAGGGTCGATAATACCCGGGGTATCTGAAAAAATGATCTGGTACTCGCCCGGCTTATTCAAAAACGCTTTAATGCGGTGACGGGTAGTTTGCACCTTAGGTGATACAATAGCCATCTTCTCACCTATTAATGCATTGAGCAAGGTGCTTTTTCCCGCGTTGGGCCTTCCAAATATGTTTACAAATCCTGCTTTCATAATAGTTTAGTCGGAAATACCGGAAATCCGATTTTTTTGGCAAGAGTACTATTTAACAGGGCAGTGAATGTGAACCGGAAACCAGGTATTGCTTGGCTCTATGAATGAGTAGCATGAAATCCTGTATCCTGATCTGACATCCAGTATCCAGAGTAGCCTCTAGCCGGAATAAGAAAAGCCTCAATAGAGGCCTTCTAAAAAGTTGGTTGCGAGGGAAGGGATCGAACCTCCGACCTTCGGGTTATGAGCCCGACGAGCTACCGCTGCTCTACCTCGCGATGTATTGGGGTGCAAAAGTAGGGGCAGGATGGGTAGTATCCAAATATTATTTGATTATCAGCAAAGCAATTTACTACTTTATACCTTCTTTATGACCTGGTGACTTGTGCTGAAAAATCTTATACATGCCCGAGGAAATCAGTCTTCTGTTTTACGCTTAATCGAGGCACCGCCACTAGAACTGACATCTCTGATCAACCCCGTGCCCTTAAAAAAAACAGTACTGCCCCCACTGGCCTGGGCATTTAATTCTTTATTTACGGTTATGCGGACATTCGACCCGCCGGAAGCATTTATTTTACACATACCTGTTTTCAGGTCATACGCCCTGATAGTGCAGGCACCGGTGGCATCTACGTTGGCCTCGACGGCAGAGCCCGATATTTTGATATTGGATGCGCCGCTGGCATCGATCCTGAGTTTCTGTACCGTTATATCGCCTGTAAAATCGCTGGCACCCGACATTTCTATTTTCAGTTCTGTTTGTTTAATCGATTCTATGGCTTTTACATTGCAGGCACCCGAAGCTTCAATTTTGCTGAGCGTCTTGAAGGTTACATACGCTTTCATCCGGTGGTTGCCCCAGTTTTTCCAGTTTAATCCTTTGCCATCAAAATAAATATGCAGGGTTGAACCTTTTATTTCTGTTTTAATCCTTTGTTTTATCTCATCGGTAGACGCACTGATAGCAACCCCTTCTCCTGTTCCCTGAGAAAGAAAAAGATCAATGGACCCAGATACTTCGATAGCCGTAAAACCACTTACAGATCGTGCTTCCGCGTTAGCATCAATAACAATATTTTTGTCGTTTTGGGCCTGGGCATTTAGTAAGCCGAAGACCAATACCATGGCTAAAAATATTCTCTTCATTGTGGTATTTTTCAGTGAAACGATATTTTATGTTTAAAGTTACAGTTGGGTTTGATTTGTTGAATACCTATTTTTGCAGTTGATCATTCCTCGGGGTGCTGAGGTTTGTGTGGCAACACACCAACCAAGGCTGAGATAATACCCGTTGAACCTGAACAGGGTAATTCCTGCGAAGGGAAGGTGTACAGTTTTTTATTAGTCCCTCTCCATTAGCTTATTCCCTGTTCCCATTATTAACTTTTAAACCATTAAAAATGAAAAAGTTTTTGGGAACAACGATGTTGGCATTAGTAACCCTATTTGCCTTTACACAACCCAGCAAAAGCCTTGTACAAGGCACAGTTACAGAAAGTAATTCGAAAACCCCTGTTGCCGGGGCAACCGTAAGTTTAGGCAACCGTCAAACCCTTACTGATGATAAGGGTTATTTTAGTTTTGTTAAGACAAGTCCCGGAAAGTATGTACTTAGTGTAAGCAGCCTTGGTTTTACTGAACACACCCAGTTGGTGAATACCTCTGCTGCAGGTACGCAACTCATTATTCAGTTAACCGCTTCGTCGCTTTTCTTACAGCCATTGGAAGTAAGGGCCGTTCGGGCTTCGGAGAAAGCTCCGTTTGCAAAAACAAATCTTAGCAAGGAAGAAATTGCTAAAAATAACCTAGGACAGGATATTCCCTTCCTCTTAAATCAAACACCTTCTGTGGTGGTGAATTCTGATGCAGGTAATGGTGTGGGTTATACCGCTATACGCATCAGGGGATCGGATGCCACGAGGATTAATGTAACGCTTAACGGTATCCCTTATAACGATGCAGAAAGCCTGGGTACTTATTTTGTTGACCTGCCCGATTTTGCTTCCTCAGTTAACAGCATACAGATACAGCGTGGCGTTGGCACCTCTTCGAACGGTGCCGGGGCATTTGGTGCCACTATTAATTTAGCTACCAATGAGTATAATGAAAAAGCGTATGGTGAACTGAACAACAGTTTCGGATCATTCAATACCTGGAAAAATACGTTAAAGGCCGGTACAGGTTTGATTGACGGTCATTTTACAGTAGATGCAAGGCTAAGCCGTATCAGCAGCAATGGATTTATTGATCGCGCCAGGAGCGATCTACAATCGTTTTATTTCAGCACAGCTTATATCAACAAAAAATCATCACTGCGGCTGAATATTTTTTCGGGAAAAGAAAAAACCTACCAGGCATGGTATGGCGTTGCAGAAAGTCTGTTAGTCACCAAGCGAACTGATAATCCTGCGGGAACGGAAAAAGCCGGAACCCCATATGATAACCAGACTGATAATTATACGCAAACACATTACCAGTTATTCTTCAATCATTCCATCAATCAAAAATTATCGTTTACTACTGCAGCATTTTTATCAAGAGGTAAAGGTTATTATGAAGAATATAAAGCCGATCAGTCTTTTGCGAAATATGGGTTACCAAATGTAGGTGCCAGCACTAAATCGGACTTGGTTCGTGACAGATGGCTTGACAATTATTATTACGGGCAAACCGCATCACTTCAATACAAAGATTTGGCCGATGAGTTGACCTTTGGCGCAGGCTGGACAAAATACGATGGCAAACATTATGGTACAATCCCCTGGATAAAAACAGGTAGCGTTCCTGCCGGCTATCGTTATTATGATTACCCCGCAGTAAAAAAAGATGCCAACCTGTATGTTAAATGGCAGCACCGCCTGAACGCTAACTGGACAAGTTTTGCTGATCTGCAATATCGCCATGTAAGTCATACTATGACCGGCTTTGAAGGAACTCCAACACTAAACGTGGAAAGGCGCTTTGATTTCGTAAATCCCAAAGCGGGTATCACTTACAGCAAGAATGGATGGCAGGCCTATTTTAGTTACGCGCTTGGGCAGAAAGAACCTAACCGGGATGATTTTCAGGCAAGCCTGGATAAACAACCCAAAGCCGAAACCATGCATGATATAGAACTGGGCTTTGAGAAAAAGAACAGCAACTATCATTTTGGAGCGAATATTTATTACATGTATTATTTCAATCAACTCGTGTTAACCGGGCAGATAAATGATGTTGGATCTTATACACGAATCAATATCCCGCACAGTTACCGTTTGGGTATTGAATTACAGGGAGGTGCTGTTTTGGATAAATGCATTAATGTTACGGGTAACCTGACTATCAGTCGTAATAAAGTGAGTTCTTTTATGGAGTATATTGATAATTATGATACAGGCAACCAGGATGCAGTGATTCGCAAGAATACGAATATCTCTTTCTCACCTGCAGTAATTGCGGGTGCCACCATCAATATCCTGCCTGTGCAAAATGTGGAGTTTAGTTTATTAAGCAAGTATGTAGGCAAACAATATATGGACAACAGTCAATTGGATAGCCGTTCATTAAACGCATATTTTGTTCAGGATATCAGGGCCGCCTTGACCATTAAGAAACTTGTGTTTTCTGAATGGCATATTATTGGGCAGATCAATAATGTTTTCAATAAGAAATATGAACCGAATGGTTATACATATAGTTATGTTTCAGGAGGAATTCCATATACAGACAACGCCTACTACCCTATGGCAGGAACGAATTATATGCTTGGGGTAAATATTAAACTCTGAGAAATACTGAACCAGGGATTGTGACTGATGAAGGAACTATTTTAGTCGCAGATTTTTTATAGCCTATGAATCTGTGACCAACCTTTTGAACTTAGGATGTTCTACGAAAAGTCGTAAAGGAGCAAAGCCGCAAAGAAAAATTCTTTGCGGCTTTGCTCCTTATATTTCTTTGCGTGAAACTTTATTAACTGGCTAAATTTTATAACGCTTGCCTTTAAGTAAGCATTCAAAAATCTCTTTTCAATATTTATTTTTATTTCGCGATCCGCTCTTGCCAGGCCAGCATGCCGCCAGCAACATTCACCACATTCTTATAGCCCATAGTTTCGAGGATAAGGCAGGCCTGGCCGCTGCGGTTACCGCTGCGGCAGTAAACATATACGGTTTCATCTTTCAATTCATCTATCTCGTCTACCTGCATGGTTTGTACTTTACCAAGCGGCAATAACAATCCGCCGATATTGAATTCGGCATTTTCATGTGGCTCGCGTACATCTACCAGGTGTAAAGATTCCCCGGCATCAATTTTTGCTTTCAGTTCTTCTACGGTAATGGTCTGCATTTGATAAATGTTTGTTGGTTATGACAATTAGTTATTATGCGGTGTTATTGTGGTATCCTTTACGGGCGATGTTGTGCTGATGTAAATATCCATGAGTTGCCCCTGTTTTATTTTATTGGGAACCTTAAATCCATCAACGCCTGATGAATCGGATAAAGATGCGGGTGTTTGCCTTACTACAAATGAGGAAGCCGAGTCTCTGATTGATACCATGGCTACGATTGAACCAATGTTTACTCCGATTCCGGAAAGATAGTTGCGGGCCTCACCCAATGTCATACCTACTAAATCAGGCACATTAATTTCCCCGCCCCCAACGCCACTGCCCAATACAAAACCGATTACTGTTCCTATGGGAATTTTCGTACCGGGAGCAATGGGATTACCGTTAAGCAACTGTTCAAGAACAGAGTTACGGGCAATATCGGGTTTATAACTTACCTCACCCAGTTTCAGGCCCAGGCTAACCAAATACATTTCAGCACTCTTAATGGAGAAGCCTGAGAGATTAGGCATTTCTACCTGTGGGGCCACAGAACGGTTAACGGTAAGGTAAATAGTACGGCCTGCTTTCACCATTGCATCCGCTTCGGGTGATTGCCTTACTACGGCCTGCTTGGCTATACTATCTACATATACTGAATCGTGGATAACAACATCAAAACCTTTGTCTTCCAATGTTTTTTGAGCCGCAATAATATTCTGTCCGGTAACAGCAGGTACTTTTTCATACTTACCATAACCTGTTATCCATGAGAGAGACCAAAAGAAAAGCAATATCAATATAAAGACAATGCCTAAGCCTGCCAGGATATTTACCCAAAGTGGTTTGTCTGTTATGAATTTAAACAAGGGAAAGATTTTTGGGGATTTTGGAAATTTGAAATTTAGGAATTGAGAAATTTGAACGGAAGGTAAGGCAATTCCAAAATTTCACAAATACACAACTCCAAAATTACGTTAAAGCTTGTTCGATTACTGCCGAATAAAAATCTTTCAGGGTCCAGCCCATGGCCTTTACCTGCTGGGGTATCACACTGGCTTCGCTTTGGCCAGGTACAGTGTTTACTTCCAACATAAAAGGCTGGCCGGTTGCCAGGTTATAAATAAAATCAATCCGCACAACACCCCGGCAGTTCAATACCTCGTAAACTCTTTTGGCGGCGGATTCGAGTTGTTGTTTCATTGTATCATCAATAGCCGCAGGTGTGGCCTCTTCACTTTTACCCTGGTATTTTGCTTCAAAATCGAAAAATTCGTTGTGGGTCATTATTTCGGTAATAGGCAATACCATGGTTTCACCTTTATGTTTGAAAACACCAATCGTAAATTCCCTGCCACTGATAAACTCTTCCACCAATACCTGGTCATCTTCTTTAAATGCTTTGGCAAGGGCTGCGGGTAATTCGCCCGGTGCATTTACTTTGCTCATGCCGATACTGCTTCCGCCATTATTCGGTTTTACAAATACCGGAAAGTGCAATTGCTTTACAATTTCTTCAGGTGATACCGGGGTATGATTAAAAAGGTGTAATGATTTTGCCACATGTATACCACCGAAAGCGGCAACCGCAACGGTATATCTTTTATTGAATGTTAACGCAGAAGTTGCCGCATCACAACTCGTGTAGGGCAATTGCAGCATATCGAAATATCCCTGTAGTTTGCCATCTTCGCCGGGAGTACCATGAATGCAAAGAAGTATGACATCGAAATTTATTTTGACCCCATTATCTACAATTGAAAAATCATCCCTGTTAACTTTTGATTTCTCACCATTCACAGGTTCATACCACCAGCCTGTTGCATTGATATCAATACGGTAAACATCAAACTTATCCCTGTCTACATTATTACCCACTGTTACCGCGCTTTTATAACTAATCTGCGCCTCGCCACTCAACCCACCTGTTACCAATGCAATTCTTTTTTTCATGCCTGTTTATTGTATAACAAATATAGTGGTGAATGGTGAATGGTGAATGGGCAATGAAGAAAGATAAAATTGCTTAACTCATGCACGGAAATAATTTTTCGTGGGTGGTGAAACATAATGGGAAGAATAATGGCAACTGACGAAATCAGCAGTCAAAAAAAGGTGAAGAAACTACCTTGTCTCTTCACCTCACGTGGACGGGAAATATCACCCGCCGTTACTGGTTGTTACCTTCGCTGGTAACAATTATTAATATCTCTATTAACAACCTAAAGTTATACCAGTTATTCATTTTTTGCAAGCATTTTGGCTAAAATAGTTTAGCACACCGGCTGTGCATTAGATGTGCATTTTCGCTTTTTTGGCCAGCAGTTCATCTACCGTTTCGCGGTACATTTCATCGGGCACACAACAATCAACCGGGCAAACGGCTGCACACTGGGGTTCTTCATGAAAACCCTGGCACTCGGTACATTTATTAGGAGTGATATAGTAAGTATCTACACTAACCGGCGCAAAGCGCTGGTCGGAGGTTACCTGGGTACCATCCATAAGGGTAAAACTGCCTTTAATGGTGGTTCCGTCGGAAATAGACCATTCAACGCCGCCTTCGTAGATAGCGTTATTAGGACATTCGGGCTCGCAGGCTCCGCAATTGATACACTCTTCTGTGATTTTGATTGCCATACAAAATGGGTTTGTTGGGTTAGTGATTCTACATTTGCAGTTCCAAAAATACGGTTGACAAATGATTTTACAAGAACGAATTGATTTAATGGCCAGATTGGGCCAATATATGTTGCTGGAGGAGCCTGAATGGCTGGCTATCCGCGAAAGGGCTTTCAGGGAAAACCAGTGGTTTGCACCGGAATTTATCAGTCAATCCGTTGAAAATATTGCTAACCAGTTTTTAAACCCGACATTTTTGCAGGAATGGGCAATGGCATACCGGGTGCCGGATATACAGGAAACGCCAAAAAACGTTGGCCTGGTCATGGCGGGCAATATTCCGCTTGTTGGGTTTCACGATTTCTTATGCGTTTTTATCAGCGGGCACAGGGTGGTAATCAAGGCTTCTTCTAAAGATGAATTTTTGATCAAATACCTTGTTGCCAGGCTCGAAGAATGGGATACACGGGTATCTGGCCTGGTTTCTTTTGCAGAAAGACTAAAGGGTTGTGATGCCTATATCGCTACCGGCAGTAATAATTCGAGCAGGTATTTTGATTATTATTTTGGAAAGTACCCTCATATCATCCGTCGTAACCGAACATCGGTAGCTATTTTAGATAATACAGAAACCGCTGAAGAACTGGATGCATTATCGAATGATATCCAATTGTATTTTGGATTGGGTTGCCGGAATATTACCCAGCTTTTTGTACCAAAGGACTATGATTTTATTCCTTTGCTGGATGCATTAAGGAAATATGAACATTTTATGGATTTCCATAAATACAAGCACAATTTCGACTATCACCTGGCACTCCTGATTATGGGTAACCGTTATTATATGAATAATGATACGGTGATACTAACGGAAAACAGTTCCCCATTCTCTCCGGTAAGCCAGGTACACTATGCGTTTTACGATGACAAATTATCAGTTATCCAAAGCCTGCAAAATAACCCGGATATTCAGTGTATTGCAGGGAATGGATATATACCTTTCGGTATGGCGCAGCGCCCTTCTTTAAGGGATTATGCGGACGGGGTGGATACGATGGAGTTTTTGGTGGGATTGGGAGGCGTGAGGCGTGATTGGTGAGGCGTGAATAGTGAGTCGTGAGTAGTCAGTCGTGAGTAGTGAATAGTAAATGAAGATACATCCTCACAGGCTTATCATAATACTGACTACTGACAACTCACTATTCATCCCCCCATCATCAACAAACCATTTTTTAATACCCCACATCAGCTAACTTAACGTTGATTTACCGACTGAAGTACGAAGTTCGCCGTAAAACATTTGTTAAAAGGTATGATTGGTGAACTGTCAATTAAACAGCTTCGTTTATTTGCTATCAGAAAGGCATACTATTTGACTTATTAAATTCAATAAAAAAATACATGAATATGAATCTCAAGAACATTTTTGCCGTTGTGGCCATAAGTGCTACCACCGCTGTTTTGAGTGTGTGGGGTTATGGCAAATTTCAGGAGCACCAATATGCGGGCATACAGGAGTCGGGGAAACTGCCTGTTAACTATGCCGGGTTTTTTGGCAATAACAATACGCCCGGTGTTGTTGTTGATTTTACACCTGCTGCAACAACAGCTACGCCTGCAGTTGTTCATATTAAAACAAGAACAAAAGCAAGGCAGATAAGCAATAACAGCACACAACAGCGGCAGAAGAATCCTTTTTCTGATCTTTTCGGGGATGATTTTGGTGATTTTTTTGGTGGTGGGCCAAGAATGATACCTGAGCAACGCGCCAGTGGCAGCGGGGTATTGATTACCGAAGATGGTTATATCGTAACCAATAACCACGTAGTTGATGGCGCGGATGAAGTAAACGTAACGCTGGCCAATAAAAAAACATATAAGGGAACCGTTGTTGGTACAGATGCCAGCAGTGACCTTGCTGTAATTAAGATTGATGGAAAAGGACTACCCTATTTAGTATATGGCAACAGCGATGATGCTAAACTGGGACAATGGGTTTTGGCCATTGGCTACCCTTTAAATTTAGATGTAACGGTTACTGCGGGTATCATTAGTGCCAAGTCAAGATCTATTGGCATCAATAACAGGCAAAGTGCAAGTCCGGTAGAATCATTTATACAAACAGATGCAGCCGTAAACCCGGGAAACAGCGGTGGTGCTTTGATCAATACTAATGGTGAACTGATTGGTATCAATTCTGCCATTGCCTCCCCTACCGGTTCTTATGCAGGATATTCTTACGCCATTCCGGTGAATATTGTTAAGAAGATCATTACAGATATTGTAAAATTTGGTACAGTACAAAGGGCTTATATCGGTATTAATTATCCAAGCGATAACCTGAATGAAGAGCAGGCAAAAGAACTGGAGAAAGAAATAGGCACAGCTTATAAAGAAGGTGAAGGAGTGTATGTTACAGGTATATTGGAAGGTGGGGCCGCATCAATAGCAGGCATCAAAAAAGGTGACGTGGTAACTAAAATCAATGGTGTGGCCGTTAGTGGCGGGCCTGAATTACAGGAGCAGGTATCGCGTTACAAACCAGGCGATAAAATTACCTTAACCTATAAGCGCAGCGGTAAAGAAAATACCACGAACATTACTTTAAAAAACAAAGCAGGTAATACAGATGTTGTAAAAACAACGGGTATTATTGAAAAATTAGGGGCTGAATTGGTAGCTGTTGACAGCAAGACGGCTGCAGCCAACAATATAACCGGTGGTGTAATCGTTAAGAAAATCGGTGATGGTTTACTAAAAAGGACGAGGATGCAGGAAGGTTTTATTATTACCAATGTGGAAGGACAGGATATAAAAACCGTAGCCGATCTTGATAAAATCCTCGCACAGAATAAAGGCAGGAAAATAAAAATAGAAGGCGTGTATCCCGGGTTTGAAAATACATATCCGTATCCGTTGGATTTGAGTGATGTGGAATAAAGTAATAGATTTGATATTAAAAAAGCGGGTGTTCAAAACGAACACCCGCTTTTTTAATATCAAATATGGAACCGATTAATTTAGAATATAGAAGTAATGAAATTCAATCGAAATACGGTATTTAATTTTTTTTCTCATACACGATATACTCTCCTTTCTGTAATTCAAATGTTTCTTCACCTTTAAATACAAATTCAAGTTCTGAAAAAATATTTCTGAATGTTCCTGTCAGCCAATCGTGCTCAACACATATGGTTACGCGGTCATCATTCGAAAGATTAAGTAATACCAAAACCACTTCCTCATCTTTTTTTCGCAGGTAGGCCATTAACTGATCGCCTTTTTGCGCAGGTAGTAAAAATGTTTCCCCCTCGCGTATGGCTCTGGATTGTTTTCTATGGTGCAGGAGTGTTGTATAAAAATCGTTCAGCAGCAGCGGTTCATTCCATTCTATACAATCTTTCTCAAAAAATTTCAATCGTTTGAGATTGGGGCTTTCCTGTCCGCTGTAAATCAGTGGCATACCTTGCCAGGTGCAGGTAAATACGGCCCAGGCTTTTGCTGCATCAGCATATTTTTCATATTCAGTTCCGTTCCAGCTATTCTCATCATGGTTGGTAGTGAAAAATAATTTGATAGCACCGGGGGGATACTGCGAATACGCATGCAGCACCTGCCTGATATCATTTGGGGATACATTTCCTTTTGCATGCTTCTCGGTTTCATGCATCCACCACCAGGCGTAACTGGCATCAAAAGCATTGTGGTAGGCAACCACTTCACATTCGGCCAGCCAGAATAAAGGAGTAATGGCATCACATTGTTTACGGGCATCGACCCAAAAATCCAATGGAACCAAATGTGCCATATCGCACCTGAACCCATCAATCTTACATTCTGTTACCCAGTATTTCATGGCATCAACGAGTGCCAGCCGCATATCGGTATTACTAAAATCAAGGTCTATTACATCATGCCAGCCATTCTTCTCAGTAAAATTTTCATCCGCATCTTTTAAATACCAATCGGGATGTTCTATGGTCCAATGATGATCCCAGCCTGTATGATTGGCTACCCAATCAATGATTATTTTAAAACCTGATGCATGTGCTTCATTGATTAAGTTTTTAAAATCTGTTAATGTACCAAATTCCGGATTGATTTCTGTATAACTGCTGCAGGCATAATAACTGCCCAAGGTTCCCTGCCGTATTTTTTCACTGATGGGTGTGATCGGCATCAGCCAAAGTATGTCCACACCCATATTTTTTAACCTTGGTAAATATTTGCTGAATGCGGCAAATGTACCTTCCTGCGTGTACTGGCGAATGTTGACTTCGTAAATATTAGAGCCTTTAGCCCAATCAACTGTTGAAAAATTTATGCCCATATTGGTTTAGTCTGCTTACAAAGAAATAATTTTATGTTTATATACACATGAGCGAGCAACCGAAATTGGAAAGAAAGATAAGTCTTTTACAGGCTACTGCTATTAATATGACTGATATGGTGGGCATCGGCCCATTCGTGGTATTAAGCGTGGTGGCAGAAACCATGCAGGGTCCCTGGTTTTTATATGCATGGATTGCAGGTGCCATATTATCGGTTGTTGATGCTATGATCTGGAGCCAGCTTGGCTCTACCTACCCGCTTGCCGGCGGCAGTTATAATTTTTTAAAAGAAGGATACGGACCAAAATGGGGCAAGCTCATGAGCTTTCTTTTTGTTTGGCAAACCATGATACAGGCACCGTTGGTGATTGCTTCTGCCGCCATAGGCTTTGCACAATACTTCGGATATATTGTTCATGTAAATGACTGGCAAAGCAAATTCATAAGCGGGAGCCTGGTAATATTAATTGTTGTGTTATTATACCGGAAAATAGAAGCCATTGGAAAGATCAGTGTATTGTTATGGGTAGGCGTATTGATCACCCTTTCATGGATTATTGGCGGTGGCATTTTCCACGGCCATTTTTTACAACCTGTAAAAGACATCAATAATGGTTTGCGTGTAGACCATGCATTTGCTGCTGCATTGGGATTTGCAAGCGTTAAAAGTGTATATAGTTATTTAGGCTATTATAATGTTTGTCATTTAGGCGGCGAAATTATCAACCCGCAAAAGAATATCCCGAAAAGTATGTTCATTTCCATTGCGGGTATTGCTATTTTGTATTTTATGATGAATGTTAGTGTGGCTTCTGTTTTACCATTAGAACAGATACAGAAAAGTAAGTTTGTCGTGAGCGAATTTATACAACGCTTATCCGGATCTACTGCCGCAAATATTGCAACAGTATTGATTTTATGGGTGGCTTTTGCTTCTGTTTTTTCTGCTACATTAGGGTATAGCCGTATTCCATATGCGGCTGCGAGTGACGGGGCTTTTTTCAAGATTTTCGCTAAACTACATCCCACCAAGCATTTCCCGCATGTATCCCTACTGGTGTTAGGTGCCGTGGCATTTGTCTTTAGCCTATTATTTAAATTAAGGGATGTGATTGATGCGATATTGGCCATGCGGATATTGATACAGTTTATTGGCCAGGGAATCGGTTTGTTATGGCTCGTGAAAAGAAAAGGTAAAGCCCATTTTGCCTGGCGTATGCCGCTCTATCCTTTGCCGGTTATTTTAGCGATACTTATCTGGGGGTACATCTTTTTTTCTACCGGGGAGAAGATGATGCTGGGTGGATTGACCGTAATTATATTGGGTGTGATTGCTTACCTGATCAAATCAAATAGAAATAAGGAATGGCCGTGGAAGGAGAAAGGAATTACGAATTGAAAATTACGAATTATGTATACGTAATTTTCAATTCTTAATTCGTATTTTTTTCTTACTATCGCTTTTAAGGAACAATTGAAATAACAAACTCAATAACACTACCGAAACTGCCCCCACTACATTTAGCCAGAGAAACCCGAGGCCGATAATATTATATTTATCTAAAAAGAAAAATAGGATTACCACCAGTTCACCCAGGATGGCGGCTACGAATACTGCATTACTACCTATTTTTTTGAAATAGAAGGCTACTAAGAAAATACCGAGTATCACCCCGTAAAATAAAGATCCCAGTACGTTTACCGCTTCAATCAAACTTCCCATACCAGTTGCAAACTCTGCTGTTATGATCGCAAATATTCCCCAAGCCAATGTATAGTATTTTGAAGTTTTGTACTCATCGGCACATTGTTGCATATTGGTATTATCATATTTAGATCCACGGAACCGGAGATGGAAGTCAACCATGGTGCAGGAAGCCAACGAGTTTAACGCTGCCGCAATGGAGCCCCATGCTGCAAGAAAGATAATGGCAATTAATAATCCAATTAATCCTTTCGGCAAAAAATCTACCACAAACCGAAGGAAGATATAGTTCGTATCACTGGTGTCGGCATCAGGCAATGCTTTTTTTAAAATTGATTTGTATTCCTTTTGAATAACAGATAGTTTGGCTGAGCCTGCCTGTAGGCTATCTTTGTAATGCTCCTGTTTACCAATCACATAGGTTTTACTAAGCTGCTGCTGCACTAGTTGCTGTTGGTTAAACTTTTTTTCTATGATTAGTAATGAATCCTTATAAGGTGTCTCCATTGCTTTTGTGGCAACGGCTTTGTTAAAGAAAACAGGGGCCGAATTGAACTGGTAAAAAGTAAATAGCATGGCTCCCAGTAACAATATCAAAAACTGCATAGGCACTTTCACCAATCCGTTCATCAAAAGGCCTATTCTGCTTTCTGTAGTGTCTTTGGCGGTGAGGTAGCGGCCTACCTGCGACTGATCAGTTCCAAAATAAGAAAGTGCCAGAAAGAACCCTCCTATTACGCCGCTGATAATATTATAGCGGTCCTTCCAATCAAATCCTTTGGATGAAATACCTGTTGTAATCACATTCAGTTTACCCGATGCACCACTTACTTTCAATGCATCTGTAAATCCTACGCCTGGAGGTAAATAATGTACAATTAAATAGCCCGCCACAAACATACCAATGAAAATGATGATCAATTGCAGCTGTTGCGTATAAGCCACCGCTTTGGCACCACCGCTAACTGTATAAATGATGAGCAGACCACCCATAACGATATTTGTCCAGAAAATATCCCATCCCAACAGGGAAGAAAGAATGATGGAAGGTGCATAAATACTGATCCCTGTTGATAACCCCCTTGATAATAAAAACAGGAAAGAAGTAAATGTTCTTGTCTTGAGATC
>JAYTOS010000567.1:0-1248 GCA_043747705.1 Bacteroidota bacterium | reverse complement strand
CTGTCAGAATGTTATTTTGTATTTTCTGAAAGTATTTTCACCACTTTATCATTTGATAATCACTTTACTATTTACTATTTATTCAATTCTCCTGTTTTGTCAACATATCCTTTTTTATATCATCCCACAGCGAATCAAAACTTTTGGTTTCTCCTTCTTTCCATGCCTGGATCTGTGCCCGCATTTTCTCTTTTCTTTCCTGTTCGGATTCTTCAAAAAAATCTTTGATAAAAACCGAGTCCTGCTCAAAGGCGGTTTGGTTATATAATTCTTTCAAAGCGAGTTCCCTCTGGTGATTGTTTCGGGTAAGTTCTTTTTCAATCTGTTCGCGCAACAATACTTTTTCTTCATACGTTCCTTCGGGCAAAAGTGTTTTGGCAATTACGGGCATTAACTCGATCAATAATAATATAGCTACCAGTAAATAATACCTGAAAGCAACAGCCGTATTATCCTGTACCAGGTGATTCAAAGCTTCTATCCTTGTTATAAACCCGTCATTTAATAAAGCGGTGAATGCCTGTTGTTCTTTTTGAATAGAAGCATCTATCACCGTTAATGTACTATCTGTAAACTTTATCTGTGGTAATACAACGGATTCTGTTTGCTTGTAACCCGCATCTAATTTTTGATATTCTGCCTGCTTAGCCTGGGCAATATCTTTTAAGCCGATTTTTTTACTGCCACCTGTACCATCGGTTTCTTTAATAAACGCCTCACGTGCAGCTGACACTTCATTATAGCGTGTGGCTAATTGTTGCTCGAGCGACTTCTTTTTTTGAACGAGTACAGATCTACCGGCATAATAAACTGAATCCTGTTTTTGCTGTTTGTCTTTTTTGCGTTGCTCATTATCCAATGATATCTGCACATGAATTTCTTTGTCAAACAGGTATAATAATGCCGGTTGCGCCATGAACAGTCCAATGGTAACCGCCAGTAAGCCACGTAACAGCAACGGAGCGTATTTCTTTTTATTCGAACGATTGATGCCCTTTATTAACGAACGGTCAATAGTAAGAATAATACCACCCATGAACAGCCCCAGTAATGCCGGCATTAAAAAGTTGTTGACCACAGTGCTGAAAAAATAAGTCCAGGCAAGGGTCGCAAATGCCCAGGTTGCCAAAACGGTCATGCCTACAATGGCATACCGGTTTCTGTCAACTACACAATCGGCCAACAGATCTTCCTCAGCTGTTGAAAGCCACCATAAAAAACGGGTCCAGCGTGTGGGCGCATAATTCT
>JAYTOS010000566.1:0-4089 GCA_043747705.1 Bacteroidota bacterium | reverse complement strand
CGGCATTGAATTCTCCAATAACATTACTGAAACAAAGAACCTCAACATCATGCAATACCTGTACATGTACAATGGTGGCGGTGTGGCCATCGGTGATGTAAACAATGATGGTCTTCCGGATATTTATTTTACAGCTAACCAGCAACCAAATAAACTATATATCAACCACGGTAATTTTAAGTTTGAAGATGTAACAGAGAAAGCAGGCGTAAGTGGTTGGCAGGGAGACTACACATGGACAAATGGTGTTACTATGGCAGATGTAAATGGTGATGGCTGGCTGGATATTTATGTTTGCCGCATGAATGGGTTGCTTGGTTTTAAGGGCGCTAATCTCTTATACATTAATAATCACGACGGCACTTTCAGTGAGCAGGCAGCGGCTTATGGGTTGGATGCAAAAACATATGCACAGCAGGCCACCTTTTTCGATTTTGATAATGATGGCGACCTTGACATGTTTTTGGTAAATCAATCTGTCCGCACTCCTTCTACTTATAAAGAAGGAAGCATGCGTATTGAACGTGATAGCCTTTCCGGCGATCGTTTATACGAGAACCGGGGCAACCATTTTATTGATATCAGCAGGCAGGCAGGTATCTATGGAGGGTCGATGGGATATGGATTGGGAATAAGTATTGGTGATATCAATAATGATGGTTTGCCGGACATCTATGTGGCCAACGATTTTCATGAAAATGATTACCTGTATTACAACCAGGGTAACGGAACTTTCAAAGAAATGATCAGAGAATCGATGGGGCATACATCAACCTTTTCAATGGGTAATGATCTCGCCGATATTAATAATGATGGCTTACTGGATTTGTTTACCTGTGATATGAAACCGAGAGATAATGAAGTTTTAAAACGCTCTATTTCCATTGGTTCTTATTCAAACTATGAATTAAAACATAATCTTGGCTACCATGACCAGTTCCCCCGGAATATGTTGCAGATCAATCAAGGTAATCTTTTTGGCAACTATGCAAGCTTTAGTGAAGAAGGGGAATTATATGGTGTGGAAGCAACCGACTGGAGCTGGGGATCATTGATCGCTGATTTTGACATGGATGGCAAAAAGGATATTTTCATTACCAATGGTATTCCCCGGCAACCCAATGATCTTGACTATGTGAAATACACAGCCGCTCACGTTTATAAACCAGATAGTGTTGACTTTAACAAGATGCTGGCAATAATGCCTTCGGGTAAAACCAGGAATATTGCATTCCGGAATACAGGTACAACTTTTGAAAATGTATCAGCAAAATGGGGGCTTGATTTGTTGGGTTGCTCTAACGGTGCTGCCTATGCTGATCTTGATAATGATGGCGATCTTGATCTGGTGATTAATAATTTAAATGAAAAAGCTACAGTCTACCGGAATGTAATATCAAAAGATGGGGACGCCGGTTATTTAAAAATAAGATTAAAAGGAAAGGGAGCGAATACTTATGGAATAGGCGCAAGGGTTACCATTGAAACGGACAGCACCAAGCAGATGCAGGAATTATCTCCTGTCCGTGGTTGGTTATCTTCTATGGAGCCAATATTGCTTTTTGGTATTGGCAGATCAAAACAGATAGACCTGTTAACCGTTGACTGGAAAGATGGTAAAGTTCAGCAACTTTTAAATGTAGATATCAATAAAACGCTGACATTCGATTATAAAAATGCCGTTGATGTTAAACAACCAGCTGTACCTACAGTGAAATTGTTCACTTCATTACAGGACTCAACTGTACTTGATTTCAGGCATACAGAAAATACTTACAATGATTTTGATTACGAAAGATTGCTCCCAAGGATGCTTTCAACCGAAGGCCCCAGGATGGCAGTAGCGGATATAAATAACGATGGCCTTGAAGATGTATATATCGGTGGTGCAAAAAACCAAGGCGGAGCTTTATATGTACAGCAAAAAGATGGGAGATTTTTAAAAACTGAAAATGATGTTTTTTATAAAGACAGAGCAGAAGAAGATGTTGGGGCAGTATTTATTGATGTAAATAAAGATGGATTGCCAGATCTCTATGTTGTAAGCGGCAGTGGTGAGGTATTTAAGGATGGCACAGGTAAACACAGGTTATACATCAATGATGGGCACGGCCGGTTCCATAAATCTTTTGATCATCCGCAGCTGGACTTTAATGGGTCATGTGTAGTTAAGGGGGATTTTAATGAGGATGGCAATGATGACCTGTTTGTTGGCGGAAGATCTGTGCCCGGTTCTTATGGTAAATATCCTGCCAGTCGTATTTTATTGGGAGATGGTAAGGGAAAGTTGATTGATGTTACAAAACAGATATTGGGTCCTTCCTTCATCTTGGGTATGGTTACAGCTGCCGTATGGATAGAAAAGACGCATGACCTGGCAATTGTTGGTGACTGGATGCCGTTGACCATTTTGACGCTTAATAAGTTTGGTGCTAAAACAAGAGTTATCCCTAATACTTCAGGATGGTGGAATACCATCGTTGCTGCAGATTTAAATAAGGATGGTGATATTGATTTGTTGTTAGGCAATCGGGGATTGAATTCATACCTAACTGCTTCTGTACAGTATCCTGCAAATCTTTATGTAAAAGACTTTGATAAAAACGGCACAATTGATCCAATCATGAGTTGTTATGTTCAGGACAGGGAACTGCCTTTTATGGGTATGGATGAATTAGCCGATCAGTTACCTGCTATTAAAAAATTATATCCCACTTACCAGAGCTTTGCCAAAAGTGGTTTTCAGGATATGTTCAATAAAGAAGAACTGGCAGGTGCCGGCAGATGGCAGGCGCAAACTTTTGAATCGGTTTGGGTTGAGAAGCACAATGACGATTATATGGTTCATTCCTTGCCAAAAGACGTACAGGTATCGCCGGTTTATGGTTTTAATGTGAATGATTTTGATGGCGATGGAAACCCGGATATACTTGTTGTTGGTAATTTTTATAAGAACCAGTTAAGCATCGGGAAATTCGATGCATCTTATGGAAGTTATTTAAAAGGAGATGGTAAAGGTAACTGGAAAGCCATTCCTGCTGTTCAGTCAGGATTTGCAGTTACCGGCCAGGCAAGGGATATAAAAACTTTAAAAAATGCATCAGGAGAAGAACTGGTGATCGTTTCCAAAAACAATGATGCGGTAACTGTATTCAAAGCCAATAAGCTTCATTAATAAATTGGTTTGCTGTTATGGTATCAAAATATAATTTCGATAAATGAAAAAGCAGTTTGCATTTTTAGCAGCAATATTGATAAATTATAATGCGGTGCATGCAGGTTATGAAGATGCATTGGCTTATGCAAAATGGACTGGTAAAAGATTCACGAGTGAACAGGAATGGCAATATGTAGCGCAGGCAAGTTCTGAAAGAGAATGGCCCTGGGACACCAGCTAACACCGGTCAAACTCCACAATGAATATGTTACCAATACATTGAATGCAGCAAGGTAGTATCCTTATTTTTTCAAACCCGGTAATCTGATAGTCATACAGTAAAACTTATTTTTAACAATAAAATTTCCTTTTATGAAATTCACTAAGAACATTTTGCCCTTGATCTTTTTACTGTTTTCGATCCCTTTGAATGCTCAGAATTGGCCATTTAGCTCTGGCTATATGGCTTTTATTATATAGTTTTATCTCAACAAAAACGTTCATATATGTGTGTATATCCTTTTATTTTAATTGAGCCGGTAATGAAAAAATTGTTGCTGTTATCAGCTGCTTTATTTATTACTGCAAATATTTTTTCTCAAACTGAGTGGAAAATAGCAGGTAATAAAATCAGTACCCCCTGGTCTTCAAAAGTAGATCCAGTCCATACCTTACCAGAATATCCACGTCCGCAAATGGAGCGTAATAACTGGATGAATTTAAATGGCCTATGGCAGTACGCTATCTTACCAAAATCTGCTGAGACAATCCCTGTTTCATTTGATGGAAAAATATTGGTTCCTTTTGCTGTTGAATCTGCTTTATCTGGTGTGGGTAAAACCGTAGGAAAAGATAGCGTGTTATGGTACCAGCGTACAGTTACATTGCCCGCAGGTTATAACAAAGGAATTGTATTGATGCAGTTTGGTGCA
>JAYTOS010000565.1:0-3447 GCA_043747705.1 Bacteroidota bacterium | reverse complement strand
CCTGTGTTTTTCCTTTCTTACCTATCAGTTCATCAATATGTACGGGCTCGTAACCCAAATATTGGGCACTCAGCAAATCCATGCTGCGCCTGCCTTCCGGCTCTATCAGGTAATGTGCGAGCATGGTATCGAAAATTGTCCCTTTCAACTCTTTGTTATACCATTTCAATACGAGCATATCATACTTAAGGTTTTGCCCAATCCATAGTATATCGGTATTATTGAAAAGCGGATCGAATCGTTCAAGGATTTTTTGTGTTATTATTTTGTCTGCGGGACATGGTATATAATAACCCTCTCCTTTTTTAAAAGAGAAACTCAAGCCTACCAGTTCCGCCTCATTTGCATCAATATTGGTTGTTTCCGTATCAAAACAAATTTCTTTTTCGAGGAGAAGCGTATCAACTAATTTTTTTATTTCTTCTGCCGACTGAACAAGAATATAATTGTGTTCGGTATTGTTAATGTTTTTTTCTGCCAGCAATCCGCTGCTCTCTTCGCCTGTGATAATGGGAGTAACATCTTTTTTTATATTTCTAGAATCTGTTTTAACTGATACCGAATTTCCGAATAGGTCGGTCTGTACACTTTGTGGTGCAGTATGAAATGCATTGAATTCGTCGCCCAGAATTCTTTTGCCCAATGTCTTAAACTCCAATTCTGTAAATACTTCTACCAGCGCGTCTTTGTTCCATTCTTTCAGCCGGTAATCTTCTTCATGAAAAGCAACGGGTACATCGGTAATAATAGTAGCCAGTTTTTTACTCATGATGGCCATCTCTTTTCCGTTACGTACTTTTTCGCCAAGGGCACCTTTTATCGTATCCGCATTGGCTAAAATATTCTCCAGGCTATCGAATTCTTTCAACAGTTTTGCGGCGGTTTTTTCTCCCACGCCGGCAATCCCCGGAATATTATCAACCGCATCTCCCATCAACCCCAGCATATCTATTACTTGTTCTACCCGTTGTATATCCCATTTGGCACAGATTTTTTCTGCGGTAAAGATTTCTTCCGGGTTACCAAATGATGGAGGCTTGTAAATAAATACGCCGGGATGCGTTAACAGTTGACCATAATCTTTATCCGGCGTTACCATAAAAACTTCATAGCCCAGGTCGGCTGCCTGCCAGGCCACCGTTCCAATAACATCATCTGCTTCATATCCATCAAGTTCTACAACGGGAATATTAAAACCGTTGATAATCCGTTTTATATCGGGTAAGGAAGCTAAAAGGTCTTCCGGCGCTTCCTGGCGATTGGCCTTATAAGCTGTAAAATCAGTATGCCTTTCAGTGGGAGCATGTGTATCGAAACAAACGGCAAGGTGTGTTGGCTTTTCTTTGTTGATCAATTCAAACAACGTATTGGTGAAGCCAAATTGTGCATTCGTATTCCTTCCTTTTGAGGTGATACGGGGATTACGGATCAGTGCGTAATATGCCCGATAAATCAACGCAAACGCATCCAGCAGAAATAATTTCTTACTCATAAGGCTAAGGTAATGAAACTGTCCGTAGAAAATAAGAAAGCACCCATAAGGGCTCTTTCTGCCGGGGCAAGAAAAAATTATTTCTTTTTGAGTGACAGGTAGTCCAGGAAATAAATTACACGTATTGACAAGCTATTGAGTTGCGGTGCGTCGAGGGTTGAGCCTGCATTTTTAAAATAGCCGCCACTCACGTTATTATCAATGGTGCCTGCAGCATTTTTCCAAACCACATTTACAAAGCTGCCCAAAGCAAACTGCCAGGTATACACCATATCAATATTAAAATAATTCACATTATAATCTACGTTGCTATTAATGCCGCTAATGGGCGTAAGACCACCATCCTGTTTCAGGTTAAAAAAATGTTGGTTTTCTACTTTGCTCCAATAATGCCTTGCGCGCAAACTTAATCCCATTTTATTGTTGAAATTGTATTTAATCGTAATTACATTTTCAACTGTATTTCTTTTTCGAAGTGCAAAAATGATGCTGTCGGCCGAAATGGTGGCATAGCCCAGGTTATTGCCGAAAATGGATACATTGGTATTGGTGCTTATTGATAGCTTTTTATTAAAGCGATACTGGTTTCTAAAAAACAATTCATATCCATTAGCAGTATATCTCTCGGAATGGGATAAATCTAACTCAACGCTTGCAGAATACTTTTTGGCGTTATTAGACTCGAGCCAACCACCATACACATAGCGTCCAGGGCGCTTAAATACACGGCCGGCAGCACGGGCTTCATAAAAATCGTTTTGCTCCGCGATCACGTTCGCAAAGAAACCTACAAACCACAAACTTTTTAACTGCCCATTCAGGTTTACATTTACCCTCGCTGTTTGATAATCCCAGGGCATAAACCTTACAGAGTATGTACCATTGAAGTTCAGGTTCATGCGGTTGTAAAACGCTTTTGGTTTTATCCACTTATAACCCATCCAGAGGTTGTGGTCAATAAAATTATTGTTGGTGAAATAACCCATATCGTTGCTGCTGTATTTATTATCAGCCAGCTCCTGCGAAAAATTCATGTTGAAGCGTCCGCCGGTTTTACCCAACCCTATATTGTGTGTGTATCCCGATTGTGTTTTTCCCCCCGGCAGGTAACCGATTAACTGGCTTTCACCAATTTTGCCAAACAGGTTCCAGTTGTTCTTCTTATCATAAAGGTCCCATAGAACAGCGGTAACATTGGCATCGTATTCTTTACCGTTTCGGGTTACATTGGTATTAATAAGTGAAACACTGGAATTGTGCTTTAAAGACTGATCAAAAACAACGATATTATAATTGGTTAATGGATCTGTTTCTATTTTCCTCGATTCTTTTCCATTATAATCAATGGTTGCATATTGTGCATTGGTAATGGCATTGAATATACCAATACCCAGTCCCGAAGAGGTTCTTCCGCTTATTTTGGTAGCGTTGATAAGCCTCGTTTCCTGCGGGTTTCTGGCAATCGTTTCCCCGGGCTTCAATTGACTAGCTACATCATAATAATGTAGCGGTTCTCCGCCTATCCGGCGACTGTAAAAAAGGTTGCCCTTGCCAAAAAGCTCCGTTCCTTCTGTAAAAAATGACCGGTTCTCATTGTATTTAACCTCGAAAGGTGTTAGGTTCAATATTTGGTTATCACTTTGTACCTGGCCAAAATCGGGTATCAGCGTCATATCTAACGTAAATGCTTGGTTAATACCATATTTAACGTCCATCCCGCCGGTTACCGAAGTGGCGAAATTCTTTTTCGCCGGATCATTATAGGGATAATGATTGGCGTAGGTTGATAGATAAGGAGAAAAAGATAACCGGACCGGCGGTTTTATATTTTCTATGCCCGTCCACAATCCAAACTGTGCAAAAAAGTTACCGCCAATCGTAGGGTCGGTGGGGCTCCACATTAACTGCTTGCCACTTTTAGAATTGCGCCGGGTTATATTCATGCCCCAATCCTG
>JAYTOS010000564.1:0-1931 GCA_043747705.1 Bacteroidota bacterium | reverse complement strand
TGGTAAGGTAATCTGCAAAACCTGCTTTGGCCCCGGTCATATCTTTCGCTTCATACCTTAACAGGGATGAACGGAAGGTGAGCGAATCTTCTTCATTATAAGAAATAGCCCTGCCATTCCTTTTCATGAAGTCCACAAATTCTTCGGGCTTTTGGTTCTCGATAAAAATATTGCGTATGTATTCTATCGCTTCGTTACTTTCTTCGGTATTAGGATTGGTGGTTACCAATTTTTTAAAATTATCCAACGATTCTTCATTCTTATTAAGGTTAAAATAAGCAACCCCCAGTTTGAGATATGCCTGGGGTGCCAGTGCTGCGGCTTTCGTATTGGCTGCTACTTTTTTCAATGGTGCAATAGCTGCCTGGTAATTTTCATCGGCCAGGTAGGTATTGGCTATTTCGAGGTTCGCATCCGCTGTTAAAGAAGATGATGGGTGAAGGCGTTCCAACGATTGTAAGAGACTGATCTTCTCCGCATTCTTATTCATGGCACCCGCAATAATACCTTTCTGGTACAATGCATAATCGGCCGATGCCAGTTGATGGTTGATAACAGATTCATACATTCGTAAAGCCTCTACAAACTCTTTATTCATAAAATAGCAATCCGCCGCCCGTAAAAAAGCATCCTGCTGGATAGCGGTGAATGACGGTGAAGTTGATTTGCTTATCTGTTCAAAACTCTCTTTCGCAGCCGTATAATTTTCCTGCTTTAAATAAGCATAGCCCAGACTGTACCTTGCATTAGTAGTATTTACTTCACCATTCGTTACCGGGTTCTTCAGGTAGTTAAGAAAATAGGTAACTGCCGGCTCAAGGTTCCCCTTTCGGTAAGCAATCTCTCCCTTCCAGAAATAAGCCAACGACAATTGTGCCGTATTATACGGCACTGATAATAGCTTAGTCAATAATGAATCGGCAATATCAATTTTCTGATCGTTAATCAATTCCACCGAAGCCCCATACAATAAACGCGGATAGAGTTTGATGGCATTATCACTTCTCACAGAAAGGCTTTCATATAACATAAGGGCTTCTTTATAATTACTGGTATTGGCCAGTGTATTAACCAGTAGTTCTTTGGCTTCCTGCAGGTAAACAGATTTTGGGTAATTAACAGCGAAAGCCTGAAAGGCTTTCAGTGCAGGATCCATATAACCCAGCTCATAAGAAAGTTTGCCATAATTAAATGAAGAAACTTCTTTCTGCACAGCATTGCTGGTATTGGATGCACAGAATTGAAAAGCTGTGCGGGCATTGGGTTTATCGCCTGTTTTTAAATAGGCATCGGCCAGCAAATACATACTGTTCTGTGCCAATGAATCCTGTGCACCACCCAATTGTTTAAACCCTTCAATAGATTTTGCCCAATTTTTTGTTTCATAATAACAAAAAGTCAGTTCGTATAAATCTTCCCTTCTTACTTTCTCTCTTGCGGAAACAAATTTTTCCAAATACGGCAAGGCCTTGGCAAATTCCTTTTTTTCAAACCAGATATGTCCCACCAACTGATTCAACTGCAAATCATAAAACTGTCCTTTTTTAAGGATGGCTTTCGCACCATATTCCAATGCCCTATCCCTTTCGCCATTGAAATAGTATATCTCGGCTATATAAAAAGGGATCACATTCTGATACTCAGGCAATGCCTGTGCAATTTCGAAACTGGCCAATGCCTCCTTATACTTTTTTTCATTGAAGCTGATGAATCCATAATAATAATTGGCATCTAAATAATTAGGGTCTTTGGGAAGCTGGCGGATCGCATTGAATAAAGACCTGGCCTTATCAAACTGCTGCATTACAAAATAACCATAGGCCTGGTGAAACTTCATATCCGCTATTTCGCGGTTACTGAGGTTAGCGATATTGGTTGACTGATAATAAGTTTGTGCATTAGGAAAATCCTGTTTCCGGTAATAATATTCC
>JAYTOS010000563.1:0-1691 GCA_043747705.1 Bacteroidota bacterium | reverse complement strand
ACCATTGGTGAATGGCGATAAAAACTATCACCAGGTAACAGAAGACATTGTTCGCCCTATTGAAGCGAAGCCTTCCCGGTTATGGTACATCGGTTTTTTCATTTCTGTAGCCTTACTAATGTTTGGGGTATACAGTGTGTACAGGGATGTAACCTACGGTATTGGCCAGTGGAACCTGAATAAGACCGTTGGTTGGGGTTGGGATATTACCAACTTCGTGTGGTGGGTAGGTATCGGTCATGCCGGAACCCTTATTTCGGCTGTTCTTTTGTTGTTCCGCCAGGGATGGAGAACAGGTGTTAACAGGGCAGCTGAAGCGATGACTATTTTTGCTGTAATGTGTGCCGGCCAGTTTCCTATCTGGCATATGGGCCGTGTTTGGATGGCATTTTTTGTATTACCTTATCCCAATACCCGTGGCCCTTTATGGGTGAACTTTAACTCTCCATTGTTATGGGATGTATTTGCGATATCTACTTATTTTACTGTATCTCTTTTATTCTGGTATAGTGGATTGCTTCCTGATCTGGCAACGGTACGTGACCGCGCTTTTACCAAATTACGTAAGCGGTTATATGGTATCGCTTCTTTTGGCTGGTCGGGTTCTACCAAGCACTGGCAGCGTCATGAAAGTTTATCATTGGTATTGGCAGGATTGAGTACACCATTGGTATTATCGGTTCACACTATTGTATCGTTCGACTTCGCCACATCCGTTATTCCGGGATGGCATACGACCATTTTCCCGCCTTATTTTGTTGCGGGTGCCATCTTCTCAGGTTTTGCCATGGTGCAATCGCTCCTGGTAATTACCCGTAAAGTATTTGAGATGGAAGATTATATTACGATGGGCCACATAGAGGCCATGAATAAAGTAATCGTACTAACCGGTTCTATTGTGGGTATCGCTTATCTGACAGAGTTGTTTATGGGCTGGTACAGCCAGAACAAATTTGAAGGATATACTTTCTGGTACAGCCGTGCCAACCTGTTTAGTCCATATGGCTGGAGTTACTGGGGTATGATGACCTGTAACGTATTAAGCCCGCAGATATTCTGGTTCCGTAAAATGCGCAGGAACCTGTTTGTTACTTTCTTCATGAGTATCATTGTAAACATTGGAATGTGGTTCGAGCGTTTTGTAATCATCGTAACTTCTTTGTATCGCGATTATCTTCCATCAAGCTGGTCTGTGTATTACAGGCCTTCTATCTGGGAGGTAGGCTTTTATATGGGAACCTTCGGATTATTCTTTACCTGTTTCTTCCTGTTTGCAAAATACTTCCCGGTTATTGCTATAGCGGAAATTAAATATGTATTGAAAACATCGGGTGAAAATTATAAGGAGAAAGTGGGGCATATTGAAGTGCAACCGATGGAATTATTTGTTCACGATCACGCACATTAGATAATCGTTTATGGCCAATAGTGCATAGATGATATAGTATAATTTTTACCATAGGTCATGCACCATGATCTATCAACAAAAAAGCTCGCAGCCCACAGCTAACAGCTAAAAGCTAAAAAGTATGGCAAAAAAGAAATTTGTAGTTGGGTGCTTTGATGATGAAGCGGTTTTATTTCCTGCGGTGAAGAAAGTTCGTACCGCCGGTTATAAGATACATGATGTGTACACACCGTTTGCGGTGCATGGATTAGATCATGCATTGGGCGAAAGGGAAACCAGTTTG
>JAYTOS010000562.1:0-1835 GCA_043747705.1 Bacteroidota bacterium | reverse complement strand
AGTTGATTTTGAACTGGAAAACCAGCAATATAATTTGAAAGAAGTGGTGGTAACCAATGGTGGCGAAGATCCTGCTTATGCTATTATCAGAAAAACCATTGAAAAAAGGGTGGAGCATTTGAAAGAGATCAAAAAATTTCAGTGCGAAGTATATATTAAAGGACAGATGCAGTTGCGCAATTTTCCCAAATCAATCCTTGGCAGGAAAGTAGATTTTGAAGATGGCGATACGAGTAAACGGAAAATGATTTTTTTATCAGAAACCGTAGCCAAATATTCCGTGCTGGAACCCGGAAAAGAAAAAGTAGAAGTGATCTCCACCAAAGTAAGTGGCCGCAGCGGTGCTTTTGGTTTGAGTGCACCGCAGATCATTTCTTTTTATGAAAATAATATTTCAGTAGGTGAAAATTTAAATCCCCGCGGGTTTATCTCACCCATAGCCAATGGTGCGCTCAATTTTTACCGGTATAAATTCGAGGGTACTTTTTATGAAAATGGCCGGGAAGTGAGCCGGATAAAAGTAATTCCGCGACGCGCGTATGAACCTCTGTTCAGCGGGCATATTAACATTATTGAAAACGAGTGGCGCATACAAAGCCTCGACCTTGTTCTGGTAAAAATCCAACAGATGCAGTTACTCGACACGTTGCGTATACAGCAATTGTATGTGCCCTCCGGTAATGTATGGGTGATTAAAAACCAGGTTATTTATCCCTCGGGTAAGGTACTGGGCTTTGATTTCTTTGGCAATTTTGTGCAGGTATACGATAAGTTTGATATGGATCCCAAATTCAAACCAAAATTTTTCGATCATACCATTCTCAAGTTTTCCGATAGTTCCAATAAAAAATCCAATGCCTATTGGGATAGTATCCGGCCACTTCCATTATTAACAGAGGAGGTACGCGATTACAAAAAGAAAGACAGTCTGGAACAGGTAAGAAAGGATCCCCGTTATCTTGACTCGCTGGATAAAAAAAGAAATAAATTTAAACTCAGCGGATTATTATTCAATGGACAGTCTTTCACCAAACGAAAAAGAAAAGAGAATATTAGTTTTAATTCTTTGTTAAGCACACTTAATTACAATACCGTAGAGGGCGGCGTGGTAAATTTCTCAGCCAGTTACCGCCGGCGTTTTGATAGTGGTATTGATGGCAGGAAATTCTTATCCATAAATCCGGATATCCGCTATGGTTTTGCCAATAAACACCTCAATCCTTCTGTAAGCATTGGCTATAGTTTCGGAAAAAAATATTTACAGTCGTTTAGCCTTGCGGGTGGGCGAAAAATATTCCAGTTCAATAATGCGGAATCTATTTCTGAACGTATCAACTCAATCAGTACCCTTGCGTATAAGTCAAATCACCTGAAAATATATGAAGCTGATTTTTTTCGTGTGGGATATAGTACCGGTATTGGCAATGGTTTGAACATCAGTGCCAATTTTCAGTTTCAGGACAGGCAACCATTGGAGAACCTCGCTGATCCCGTTAACTGGAAGAACCCAAATAATAGGGAATACACCCCCAACTATCCCATAGACCTTACCAATGTAAATATGCCGCGTAACCAGGCGTCTGTTTTTACGGTAGGTGTTACCTGGCGGCCCGGAGCTGATTATATTGAGTTTCCCGGAAGAAAAATCGGGTTGGGTTCTAAATTCCCAACCTTCACAGCCTCCGTTACCAAAGGTATTAATGGATTTTTGGGAAGTGATGTTGATTATACCAAATGGCGGCTGGGTGTAAGTGATGAACTCGACCTGAAGCTTGCCGGAAAAATCAATTATAATATCAATGCCGGTGGTTTCTTTGATGCGGCTAAAACCTTTA
>JAYTOS010000561.1:0-10620 GCA_043747705.1 Bacteroidota bacterium | reverse complement strand
CTTATCCAGGTTTTTGTTTTGGTGGGTATTGGTACTGATTTTTGCTTTGGCAAACAGATCCGTTGTAAATGCCGCTTCCCTGATTTTTCTAAAGCCCATTAAAGCTGCAGAATCTGCTGCATTGATTTTACCGGTCCTGTCGGGTGGTACATTCAATAATAAATTTCCGCCATGGCCCACTGACTGAAGGTATAGATTGAATAAATTTTCCGGCGATTTTACTTTGGTATCTTCTGCTGCATGATAAAACCATCCCGGTCTGATAGATACATCGGCTTCAGCCGGTATCCAGTATCTGCCATTTACATTTCCCTGGTTAAGTGTATCAGTGGGTGGTGCCCCTGATCCCCTTGAAAATCCTGCGGTATCTAATAAGTTCCAGTTGGTATTACCAAGAAACCCATTCTCATTACCGCACCAGCGGATACCCGGACCGATATCACTAAAGATCACCACTTGCGGTTGCCATGTAAATGCAGAATCCTGGAAACGTTTGAAATCATATTGTTGTTTTTTGCCATTAGGTCCCTCGCCATTTGCCCCATCCCACCAGAGTTCGAAAAAATTTCCGTAGTTGGTGAGTAGCTCTTTCATAGTGGATAAATAAACATCATTATACCCGGGTGTTCCGTAAACAGGATGGTTCCTGTCCCAGGGAGAAATATAAATCCCCATTTCAATACCTGTTTTTTTGCAGGCATCTGCCAGGGCTTTTACCACATCACCCTTACCATTTTTCCATTTACTTTCCCTAACTGTGTGTGTACTGAATTTGCTTGGCCATAAACAAAAGCCATCATGGTGTTTAGCCGTAAGTATAATGCCTTTGGCACCCGCTTTTTTAGCTATTTGCGCCCATTGTTCGCAGTCTAATGCAGTTGGATTGAAGACAGAAGGGTCTTCATTTCCTTCACCCCATTCTTTATCGGTAAAAGTGTTTGGGCCAAAATGGATGAACAGGTAAAACTCTTTCTCATGCCATTGTAATTGTTCTTTAGAAGGCAATGGTGGAAACGGCTTTATTGGTTGTGCCAATAGGGTAGCAGCCAACAGACAATTGATGAGCAATAAACAGTTTCTCATTGAGAGGTTTGAATAACTAATGTACGATATCAATGTTGAATTCCGGATGTATTGCAACCTCATTCAACATTTAAAATTTATCATTCAAAATTTTATTTAAGCTGTCGCTTATACATCTGTACTGCATTTTCATAACCGAGATAAATCGCATCACAAACCAATGCATGACCAATGCTTACTTCATCCAATAAAGGAATATGTTGTTTGAAATATTGCAAATTTTGCAGGTCAAGGTCATGCCCGGCATTTATACCAAGTCTTAATTGCGTTGCTTTTAGGGCAGCAGTTATGTAGAGAGCTACTGCCGACTGTCGATTGCCGCTTGCAAACTCTTTCGCATATCCTTCCGTGTATAATTCAATCCTGTCCGTTCCTGTTTCTGCGGCACCTTCCACGATAGAAATAATGGGATCAACAAAAATTGATACCCGGATACCTGCTTTTTTAAAAACAGAAATAATATCTATCAGGTAGCTTTTGTTTTTTATTGTATCCCAGCCATGATCGCTGGTTAATTGCCCCAGTGCATCGGGTACAAGGGTTACCTGAGTGGGTTTGGTTTCTAAAACCAGGTCAACAAATTTCTGTTCTGTTGGGTTGCCTTCAATATTGAATTCGGTAGTGATTATTTTTTTGATCTCTCTCACATCATCATATCGGATATGACGTTCATCAGGTCTTGGATGCACAGTTACACCATCCGCGCCAAAACGCTGTGCATCTATTGCGGATTTTACTACATCAGGATTATTTCCCCCACGACTGTTGCGCAATGTGGCAAACTTGTTGATGTTTACGCTAAGCTTTGTCATGTGGCAAATGTACGGAGTAAGTAAAAGTTAATTAGGTTATAGAGGTTAAAAGGGGTTAAAAAAGTCAAGTTGGGTTTCTGCTACTTGCAACTTTTTTAACCTCTTTTAACCCATTTTAACCCCTTTGCCCCCGATGTTGTAGCTTAGAGGTATAAAACCTTTTGTATGTCCATTCTTTTACTCAGTATTCTGTGGCTCGCAGCAATCATTTACACAATCAAAGGAATTTTTGAACGAAAAGATATGGAGCAAAATACCCAATTACTATGGACCATCTTAATTGTTGTGGCACCGGTTCTCGGATTGATAATTTATTATGTATTTGGTGAGGATAGGCGGGCATAATCCTTACTGATTGGCTAAACCATTGACCAACCCATTTGTTACTACCGCATGAGTTATGCATCATTAGAAGAATGTTTACTGGATCTTGAAAAGAACCATCATTTGATACGGATCCGGGAAGAAGTAGATCCGTATCTGGAAATGGCGGCTATTCATTTGCGTGTGTATGAAGCAAAAGGACCGGCATTATTATTTGAGAAAGTAAAAGGATCCCGTTTCCGGGCAGCATCCAATATTTTCGGAACGATAGAGCGGAGTAAATTTATTTTCCGGAACAATTTTCAGTTGGTACAGGAACTGATTAAATTAAAAGATGATCCCATACAAGCATTAAAACATCCACTGGATAATCTTACAACCGGGCTGGCAGCCATAAAGGCTTTCCCATTAAGGAACCCTTTATCAAAACCAGTTTTGTATGAAGAGATCCATATCTCTGACCTGCCATTGATCCAACACTGGCCCATGGATGGCGGTGCGTTCGTTACACTGCCACAGGTATATACAGAAGATATTGACCAGCCCGGCATTATGAAATCCAACCTTGGCATGTACCGTATTCAATTAACAGGCAATGAATATGAACTTAATAAAGAGATAGGCCTGCATTATCAATTGCATCGCGGCATTGGTGTGCATCAAACCAAAGCCAATGCAAAAGGGCTGCCGTTAAAAGTGAGTTGTTTTGTAGGCGGCCCGCCGGCCCACGCAGTTGCCGCGGTAATGCCTTTACCGGAAGGGATAAGTGAAATGACTTTTGCAGGCGTGCTCGGCGGAAGAAGGTTCAGGTATGTATATGAAGATGGGTTTTGTATCAGTACCGATGCTGATTTTGTCATCACAGGAGAAGTCTATCCTGGTGATAATAAACCGGAAGGGCCTTTTGGCGATCATTTGGGGTATTATAGCCTGAAACATGCTTTTCCATTGATGCGCGTACATAAAGTATATGCCAAAAAGAATGCTATCTGGCCTTTTACCGTAGTTGGCCGACCACCCCAGGAAGATACCAGTTTTGGTGAACTGATTCATGAACTTACCGGTGCCGCTATTCAACAAGAGATCCCGGGTTTACAGGAAGTACATGCAGTAGATGCCGCCGGCGTGCATCCCCTTTTATTAGCTATTGGCAGTGAACGATACACACCTTACACACCGGTTAAACAGCCGGCCGAATTATTAACCATTGCCAATCATATTCTGGGAACGGGGCAATTGAGCCTGGCCAAATTTTTATTCATTACTGCCGATGAGAGCAGGCAACTCAGTACAAATAACGTACAACAGTTTATGGTGTACTTGCTGGAGCGAATAGATCTTACAAGGGATGTCCATTTTTATACAAACACAACTATAGATACCCTGGATTATTCCGGTACAGGATTGAACAGCGGAAGTAAAGTGGTGTTTGCTGCCTGTGGCGATGTAAAAAGAAAACTGTGCAATGAAGTACCGCAGGTATTAAAAGAGTTAGATGTATTTGAAAACGCACACGTGGCTATGCCGGGTGTGATCGCTTTGCAAACCCAGGTATTTCGTTCTTATGAAAAAGCCCATAATGAAATGGGTCTGTTGAATGAGAAATTGCAGGGCCGGCTTGGTGAACTCGAAGGCGTGATGCTGATAGTGATATGTGATGATGCCGGTTTTACTACCCAAACCCTGCGCAATTATGTATGGATTACCTATACCCGGTGCAATCCTTCGCATGATATATATGGGATTGATGCATTTACTGATAATAAACACTGGGGCTGCCGCGGCCCACTGGTAATTGATGCGCGAATCAAACCACACCATGCCCCAACGGTTGAAAAAGATCCCATTGTTGAAAAAAAGATCGACAGGCTATTTGAGAAGGGAGGGAGTTTGTATAATATGTTAAAATGACGAGAGGCTTGTAAGTGCCCTAACTATCCATCGCCAAACCGTACAATAAATTGCCATTTTTAAAATGTTTGTATGAAAAAAAATATGCGTTTAATGCAACGGTTTAGCGTATTGGGAATGTTGCTGTTACTGGTATTTGCTTCACTGGTATTACTCAGTTCTAAAGATATCCGAAAAAATTCTCTAAAATTACCCGTTGCTTCCGGGCAAACTGTTGTGGTACTGGAACTCTTTACCAGCCAGGGATGTAGCAGTTGCCCTCCTGCCGATGCGTTATTGGCGAAGTATGCAATGGCGCATGACGAACATATCATTCCAATTTCTTTTCATGTTGATTACTGGAACCGTTTAGGATGGACCGATCCGTTTAGCAGCAGCCTGTATAGTGATAGACAACGATGGTACAGTCAACATCTTCCTCATGGAAGTGTGTACACCCCGCAATTAATTGTAAATGGCAGGGGTGAAACAGTCGGCAATAACAGGAATGCGGTAAGAAGCCTTTTGCAAAAAGAATTGGTTAGTAAACAGGCCGGAACGATATCGGTAGAAGATATCGTCATTGGCAAAAATGCGCTCACATTTCATTATAAAACTGCCGATGCAGATGTAAACAATATTATCAATATCGCCTTGGTGCAGAAACAGGCAACAACGAATATTAAATCGGGAGAGAATGGGGGAAGAACTATCACCAACCATAATATCGTCCGCTCATTTATAAGCCAGCCAATCAGCAATGAAGGACTGGGATTGATCAATCTCCCCGCTTCATTCAAAGCAACTGAATATGCGCTAGTTTTATATGTGCAAAATAAAAAAGATCTTTTGATCACCGCTGCCGTTATAAAAGATCTGTAATGACAAGTCACTAACTAATCTCTACCCATGTATGATCAGCCAGGAGCCTTACCGATGAAATGAATTGTTTAAATGGACCGGTACCACCCCATTCCTGTGGTGCTATTAAGGATAGCATATGTGCCCCATCTCTTTTTTCATATAAATGGTAGGTATGCCCTATCTGTGGTTTAAAACCTAGTCTCGCTTCATAAATCATCATACTGAGTTCTTTTCTTTTGCGTATTTCCTGCGCCTGCCGGGCTAATAATTCTATCTGCTGTCTTATCTGGTCTAACTGCATATTGGTTTGCTCTTCCATGGCAGATAACGCTTTGTGTTTGATAACACCTTCTTTGGTAGGTCGGATAGCTACACTGCCTACTGAAGAGGCATAAGGCAAAACACTTAACTGTTTATGATAGATTTCAATATTTACAAAAGGGCCTTCTTTCTTGCTTTCTCCTCTCTGGGTCACTTTCATATAGCCATTTGGTAATATCTCGTTGGTTACTTCCAGTACCGTTTTATCTTCTTTGCTAAAGATGGTATGTATAGCTGAGGCATTCAGGATCATTACTTTTACCGTATCTGCTATTTCCTGGTTCTCGAAAGGATGTAATTCACCATCGGGTACGATATCATATTGCGTATAGAATGCTTCATTATCCATACTCACCCAGTTAATACTCACACTTAGTGCGTGGCCATTGCGGATACTTTCTATTTTATAATTCCCGCTTTTTGGGGTTAGCCCGGACTGGAAATTACATTTTTCAGGAAATAATTGCCAGCTGGCTAAAAAATTATAGGCTTGTACCATTTTATACACTTACGATGCGTTGCTGTTATGACAAATTTTGGTAACAAAGGTTCTTTTTTCCGGTAAAAAAGCAATATTTTAATGCTCCGGGTGTATTAAGGGGTTGTTAGATGACTATTCAAAGGAAAAGGTTTATTTTAGGGATAAAGATTGCTATACAGGCGCATTCTTTCAAGTTATATGAAAACCTTTTTTATTACCCTCTTTGCAATAAGCAGCTCATTGCAGGTTCTTGGGCAATGTCCCAATGGCGTCATTGTTTTTAGGGAATCGTTTGGGGGTAGCTATTCTTCAGTTGATATGGGCCCTGCTCTTGCATTAGCTACTTCCACCTATACCTACAGCGGTAATAACGAGATCGCGGTGGGTGAATATGGGTTAAGAAAGCATACCGGCGGTATCAATGGGTGGGCCGAGGGCAATGATAATACGGGGCAGGGTGGTTATATGATGATGGTGCACAGTAAAACATCGGTACCCGCTTTCTATGAAGCCACTGTACAGGGCTTTTGCAGGACACAAAGACAGGCCATCTGTTTTGCAGCAGCCAGTTTAAATAAAATAGGGGCAGGTCTTGATGTGACCATTCATGTTGAGGCGAGGAATACCACTAATAATAATTTGCTGGCAGCATTTACTTCACCTGTTTTAAAAAATAATGATTCGATCAGCTGGTCAAATTTCTCTTTTACATATCCCTTACCCAATGGTGTGAGTTCGGTAAAAATCAGTTTTTTTTTTACCAGCAGCAGTTCTGTACCCGATGATTTTGCAATAGATGATATAAGGGTAGTGAATATAGGTACTTCTTTCAGCAATGGGAATGCGACAACCGATTATCCATTTATTAATGGCCGGTATGAGTTCCCCGTATTCGCCTGCCTGAATGAACGGGTAGTTTTTTCAATGGGCGGACAAGCCCCTGTAGGGAAAGAATTTCAGTGGGAGCGTATCCGGCCTGATCATAATTATGAACCTGTACCGGGTGCTACTGCTTTTACGTATGTTATTGATTCGGCAAAAAGGTCCGATTCTAAATTTTACAGGCTTCGTATTGCAGATTCTGGTTATATCGGATCTATTTATTGCTCTTCTCCCACAAGCCCCGTTGGTTTGCATGTAGACCCCGAGCCAGTTATCTCGGGAATTACCCCAATTTGCGAAGGCACTGACCTTAATATTTCAGTTGATGAAGGATCATATATAACCTGGTCGGGCCCCAATGGTTTTAAGGCTACGGGAAGGAAAATATCTATTCCTAATACAACAGTTGCCAATAGTGGACTATATACAGCTAATGTAACCTACAATGCCGGTTGTCTTTTAAATTTTCTTTCGAAAAAAGTAGTTACCGTTACTAAGAACCCCATACAGCTTTCTTTACCTGCCGATACTACCGTTTGCAAAGGAAGATCCATTTCGCTGGATGCAACCAATGCAGCAGGGTCATTATATGTATGGTCCACTGGCGAAAATACAGCCGGTATAAAGGTTAAAGATGATGGCCTGTATGCTGTAATTGTTTATGCAGGTACCTGTACAAAGGAAGATACAACTAGGGTTCATATTGTGGAACCGCCTGCAGTTTCTTTGCGCACTGATACTGTATTATGCTTGGGCGACACCTTATTATTAAACGCTGTAACCAATTATGCAACCAAATACAAATGGTCAACAGGGGCTATTACAGAAGGTATCACCATTACACAAAAAGGGCAATATTTCTTGCAAGTGTTTAATAGTTGTGGCAGCAATACGGCATCAGTAAACATAGGATTTATCAGGTGTTCAGAGGAACTGCTTGTACCCACTGCATTCACACCCAATAAAGATGGCTTGAATGATGTATTCAGGCCGATACAGGATGCGAGTGTAAAACAATACCATATGAAAATTTATAACCGATGGGGACAAACGGTCTTTGCATCCAATGAGATCAGTCGGGGATGGGATGGCACAGTTAATAAGATTCAGCAGCAAACCGGTGCTTATATTTGGGTGATAGAATACACCAGTAAGACGGGGAAAAGTCATTCCATTAGAGGAACAGTTACTTTAATCAGGTAAAGAAAATATTTGCCCGATCAATTCACCACTACAAAATCAGGACGTTTGATAAGCTGACTTACATACCTGAAACGAAGATCAGTATTCAAGGTAATATTCCATTGGCTCATGGAGCCCGTTGTGCGTGGATAGTAATAAGCTTTTAACTCAATCGTGCCAAATACAAGGTTTTCATTACGGGTACGAACACCGCCGCCAATAGCAGTGTACAGATCACCTGTGTTTAAATTATGGCCAATCGTTTTCAAAAAGCTAATATTAGTAAAGGTGAACGGTGCGAAACTGAATCCGACAAACTTCCAGGTATTATAAAAAACAGATTCCGCATTAAAACTAACACGGGTAGAAGCTTTGAGGTCTGGGTTATTTAATTGGGGGATACCATAATCACTCGATAAACGCAAGGTCTCATTCAAATAGGTATTTGCCAGTTGTGTAATACTTCCGCTCAGGAAATGCCTGATCAACCAATGGCCGGTACCGATTTTGCGGAGCTTGGTAAAATATTCCACACTGGTTAAGAAACTGATATCTTCAAACTTTGCATGATTATAATACGTGCCTAACCGTATGGTGTAATTAATATAGTTTTTTCTGTTGGAAAAATAATTCCGCTGGTAATCGAATCCCAAATAAGGCCTGGAAATATTACTCCGTTTACTCCAGCCACCTGTAAAGGATAAACTAAAACCTTCGGGTACATCCTCATTCCGGCCAAAACCGTACAGGAAATTGGTATGATAATAATCCTGCTCAAAAATGGTAAATGAACCGAGCACACTAATCAGGTCGGAATAATCTATTTTATATATCCCTTTATACAGGTCAGGTAAATCCAGGTACGTCTTGTGTATACCACGTATCGAAACCAAACGGCGGAACCTGGAATTAAAATTCTGTTGTAATTGCTTTCTCGCCCCGATATTATGTCCTATCCATCCGTCGTACACACGGTAATTATATTTAAAATCAGACCGATATAATGAATCGGGTGAATAGGTATTCTGTGTAGCATGTGAGGCTATTTCAAACGCACCTGTCCATGAATGATAAGGGCTTACCAGCGGTAGCTCCCCTCTCAGGTAAATGGCCTTTTCTTCCCTTAGCCCGGTGTTATAAGTGGGTGCCTGGTTTTGGTAACCTGCTGCAAAATTAATGAATGTACCCCTGAAATTTCGTTTGAGGAATTCAACGCCAAAACCATATCCCGGTTTCCTGTCCACATCAAAAAAATTCTGCACCTGCAAACGGTTACCGCTACCCACAAGGTTATCATCATTCACTTCGAAGCTTACATTTTTTGAGGAGCCTGCATCCATACTGCCGCCTATCGGGAACACATCTTTACAAATAATGGTTACATCCACAGAATCTACATTGTTTTCAATGGCCTTTACTACAATCCGGGCATCCTGTAAATAAGTGAGGGCCCGCAAAAAACGTTCATTATCGGCGAGTAATGCGGGATAGAGTGTATCGCCGGGTACAAAGAAAAGATTATTTAAAATAACCCGCTTAGCAGTACTGGTGTGCATGGCATCACCAATATCATTAAAAAAATTCTTTACTACTTTTATCGTATCATTTACTGATTTATTAAAGCTTAATTTTTCTACCAATATATGGCGGATAACCTTCCCTTTGAAGGGACTGAAAATAGATTCGTTCTTTACCGCACCCTCCAACGGAAAAATAGGTTCCGGGTTATTTACTGATAAGCTTCTGCCGATTTTCCCCAAAAGGCCTTTCTTGTGTGCGAGGAAAAAAACGGTATCGGGTAGGCTGGTTTCCTGCGCTGATAGTTCGCCGAATACCATACATAACAAGAATAACCCTACAATTTTTTTACCGGTATGGATCGAATACAAGTGCATGATAATATGGCCGAAGAATGATAATAGAAATCATTTGAAGATAATTAATCAAACCGTATGCCGGAACAATACTGTTTGATAAGGCTGTTAAATTATCAAAATGCGTTTAACTGAACCTTATATGGTTTTTTCCATGACAATAAAATGTAAAGGCTGTTTGGGTAAGCCAAAAGCCGGGCTTGTAGGAAAAGATTCTGTATCGCCGGTGCCCCGGTAACCATGCCTCTCATACCAGGCGATCAACTCCTCCCGTACCGAAATAACGGTCATAGTTATCACAGTACAGTCATTTTGTTTTGCATAATTTTCCGCGGCAGCCAATAATTGTTTGCCAATACCCCGCGCCTGTAGTTCAGGCGAAACGGTGAGCATACCCAAATATAGTTTCGTTTGCTTTTTCTGAAGATACACACAGCCCAGTAAAAGGCCTTGCGTATCAATATATTTTAAAATAACACAGCCGGGGTTTTGCAGCATGGTAATTAAAGAGTCACTATCTGTGCGTACCCCATCTAACAGGTCGGCTTCAGTGGTCCAGCCTTTTTTAGAACTGTCGCCGCGGTAAGCACTGTTTACCAAAACAGTAAGGGCTGGGATATCATTAATACCCGCAATTACTATCTGATCGGTGTTAATCATGGGATAAATATATTCGAAAACGGAATATTAGCAAGTAAAGGGTAAGTTGTGAATGGGGAGTTGTGAGTAGCAGAGGAGCTTACCTGGTCGCGTATTCACCATTCACTTTTCACAAAGTTGAGCAGGCTTACCTGTTGTAAAATATATGCTTGCAGCTCTTTTTTTAAAAGTATCCTTGAAAATCGACTAACAAAATCATTGATTTTTTTCAAAAAACAAATAAAAAGCTGCAAATTGTCGCATAATT
>JAYTOS010000560.1:0-2255 GCA_043747705.1 Bacteroidota bacterium | reverse complement strand
TTGATCGAAGCTTACCCCGATGCCCAAATTACAGACGTATCAGATTCTGTTAGGCTTTTAGAACTGGTACTAAAAGAAAAATGGGATGTGATTATCTCGGATATTTCTATGCCCCCTGGTGATTCGGGCCTTGAAGCGGTTAAAAAAATTAAACAGCATTCTCCTGCTACCCCTGTCATCATACTAAGTATGCATGCTCCGGAACAATATGCTGTGCGGGCCATTAAATCAGGCGCATCCGGCTATTTAACAAAAGGTGCCGCAACCCTTGAATTGGTAAATGCGGTAAACCAGGTTTTAATGGGTAAGAAATACCTGACTCCTGAAGTGGTTAGCATACTTGCTGATGTATTTGAGAACAACCAAACGAATAAGACTATTAAAAACTTATCGGAACGTGAACACGAGGTATTTATGCTATTGGCTAAAGGAAAATCTATTTCTGAAATCGCAAAAGAACTGATGCTGAGTGCAAATACCATCAGTACGTTCAGGGCAAGGATATTTGAGAAAATAGGGTTCCATACAACACTGGAACTTATCAAATACGCGGTTGATAACGAATTGGTATAAATTGAGTTAGGGGTAATCTGGATTTGTATGATCCGATTTTCACCTGCAGTTTATTTTTTTTACTAACTTAATACCCAACTCAATGTACTATTCATGAAAAATAGTAAATCGAAACCTTTGCCAGGCAAAACAGACGGTCACACCGGGTTGAACGATGCGCTTACTATCGAAGAACTGCAAACAATAATTAATGACCTGCAAATTGAAAATACCACACTGCTGAATAACAATAAAAAACTACAGAAAGCCCTCGAAATAAATTTTTTAGTACACCCAGTACAAAAAGAAAAGGATAACCATCTTTTTTATTCAAATCCATTACCGTTATGGATATATCATGTAAAAACTAAAATTTTCCTGGAGGTAAATAATGCAGCCATCAATCATTATGGCTATAGCCGGGAAGAATTTTTAGCCATGTCGGTGACGGATATCCGTCCTGCGGAAGATATAGAGATTTTTTTAGAATTACAAAAGGCCAGTCAGGAAGGTAACCTGATACATAAAAGTCTGTGGCGGCATCTGAAAAAGAATGGCGACCTTATCTACGTTGAAATTACGTCGTATAATATTGAGTATGATGGGAAGCCTGCAGCATTGGTTATGTCGAATGATATAACTGACCGTAAAAAAACAGAAGATTTTCTCAGGCACAGTGAATTGCGCTTTCGGTCTTTGATTGAGAAGGGCAGTGAGATCATCGCATTGCATGATCGCGAGGGTAAAATTCTTTACATGAGCCCCTCTGTTCAACAGACATTGGGATACGAACCGGAAAAAAGAATAGGGGAATCTGTTTTTGAATTTATTCATCCTGATGACAGGCCCCGGATGAAAACCATACTGGCTAATTTAATAGCAAATCCGGGAGTTTCGTCTAAGGCACAGTGGCGGCACAAGCATGCGAATGGCAGTTGGCTTTGGATGGAAGGGGTGGCCACTAACCTGTTGAAAGACACTTCGGTAAATGCCGTAGTGCATAATTTCAGAGACATTACTACACAAAAAGAAGCGGAGAATAAAATTATCCTCGAGAAAGAATTGTCGGAATCCATTATTAATAGTTTGCCGGGGATTTTCTATCTGTATGATGAAACGGGTAAATTTCTCCGCTGGAACCGGAACTTCGAGAAAATATCAGGGTACAGTGCTGAAGAAGTTAGCAGGATGCATCCACTCGATTTTTTTAATGTAAGCGAAAAGACATTACTAAAGAATAAAATCAATGAGGTTTTTATTACCGGTGCTTCTGAAATAGAAGCCCATTTTTTTACAAAAAAGGGGGAGAACCTTCCTTATTTTTTTACAGGCCGAACAGCTGAGTTTGAAAATAAACTATGCCTGATAGGTATGGGGGTTGATATTTCTGACCGCAAAGAAGTGGAAAATAAAATAAAAGATAATGAAGAGAAGATAAGACTCATTATGAATGCATCGCTCGATGCTATCATTTGTATTGATACAAAAGGATACATAACTTTCTGGAACCCGCAGTCAGAAATAATATTCGGATGGAAAGCAGCGGAAGTGAACGGGCGTAGATTATCTGAGATTATTATCCCCGAACCTTATCGTAATCGGCATGACAAAGGCATGGATAATTATTCAAAAACTGGTGAGGGTCCGGCTTTAAATGTATTGCTTGAATTGAGCGCGATTAACAGAGAAGGCAAGGAATTCCC